>CANRFH010000005.1 GCA_947629835.1 uncultured Clostridia bacterium
AAAAGGAAGAAAATGGTAAAATGAAAGTACATCTCTAGTATTATGTTAAATGTCTCAAAAAAGAAAGGAGAAGTGATATTATGAGACAAGATGTACTGAATCAAATTACATTAATTTTGAGAGGAGGTGAAAAAGAAATTATGAGTAAAGCTGCAATTGCAAGAATTATGGGATGTGATCCTAGAACAGTAAAGCGATATTTAAATGGTTATGAACCAAAGAAAAAACAGTCTTTACCTAGAAATTCCAAATTAGATAATTTTAAAGAAACTATCATTTCAAAATTAGAATATGGTTGTACCAGTATGGCAATTTTCAAATTTATTCAAAAAGAAGGATATTTAGGTTCATATTCACTGCTAGCTGATTTTGTACAAAAGCATAAACAAGAGCAAGTAAAAAAAGCAACAATAAGATTTGAAACAGCTCCCGGAATACAAGCACAAGTTGACTGGAAGGAAAATTTAAAGATGGTTTCTAAAAATGGAGAACTCTTTGAAGTGAATATTTTCTTAATGGTACTAGGATACTCCAGAATGAAGTTTGTAAAGTTAACATCTGATAAAACTCAAAAAACTTTGTTTCTCTGTATGAATGAAGCTTTTAAATATTTTGGAGGTGTACCTAAAGAAATACTGTTTGATAATATGCCTACAGTAGTAGATAGAGCCAATAGCAGAATTGGAAATGTAAAATTAAATACAAAGTTTTTGCAATATTCTAAAGATATTGGTTTTAATCCGATTACTTGTAGAATATATAGGCCACAAACCAAAGGTAAAGTAGAGTCTTTAGCTAATTTAGTAAATAGACTAGTGGCATATAACAACGAATTTGAGAATTATGAAGAACTTGAAAAAATAGTTAAAAACTTTATGAAAGAAATTAATTTAGAAATATCACAAGGAACGAATGAAAAACCTATTGAAAAATTAAAAAAAGAAACAGAGCATTTATTGCCACTCCCTAATCAAGATGTATTTAATACTTACATAGCCTCTCCTAAGGAATATAAAGTATCAAAGGAATCTATGATTACATATAAAGGACAAAAATACTCTGTTCCGACTTACCTAATAGGCGAATCTGTTTGTGTTGAAGAAACAGATGAATATATTCATATATATTATACAACAAATTTAGTTACAAAGCATAGAAAAACTGGTAAATTTTTAAATTATCATAAAGAACATATTGTAGATATATTAAAAACGGATTCACTAAAAGGTTATTCAGACGATGAAATAGCAGTGTTTGTAAAACAACATTTGAGTGATTATGATGAGTTATAGGAGGAAAACTTTATGAGTATTTATACAGATTTAATTGATAATTTAGAAATCTTAAATTTACAGAATATAAAGAATACATTACCGAGATATTTAGATGAAATGAAAGATAAGAATATTTCATTTACAGAAATGTTGTATGATTTAACCAAAGAAGAAATTAAATATCAAACTGAAAGAGCTGCTAAGGTTAATATAAAAGTATCTGCATTTCCTTTTGAAAAAACAATTGACGATTTTGATTTTAGTTATCAACCTAGTGTAGATAAAAATGAGTTATATGATTTAGAAACACTAAGATTTATGGAAAAAAATGAAAATGTAATATTTGTAGGTACTAGTGGAGTTGGAAAAACTCATTTAGCTGTTGGTATAGGAATGTCTGCTGCTAAAAGAAGAATTAGTACATATTACATAACTTTTAATGATTTAATTAATCAATTAATAAAGGCTAATTCTGAAAATAGAGCAGATATAAAGATAAAATATTTTTGTAAATATAAATTACTGATAATAGATGAAATAGGATATTTACCAATAACTAAAGAAGGAGCATATTTGTTTTTTCAATTAATAAATAAAAGATATGAGAAGAAATCAACAATATTAACAACTAATCAAGTATTTAGTAAATGGTCTGATATATTTGGTGATTCAGTTGTTACAGCAGCCATAATAGATAGGTTGGTGCATCATAGCCATATAATAAAAATAACAGGTCGATCATATAGAATAAAAGACAGAAATGTGGAAGTAAATAAAGTTATAGAAAAGGAAGGTATTTAAAAATGACAGTAAAAGAGATGATAATATATGTAGATGTGGCAATAGATAGAATAACAGAATTAGGACATGAACTTACAAAAGAAGAAGTAATAAATGAATTACATTACCTAGCATATCATTGTAATAAAAAAGATGTTATGCTCGAAAAAGATTATCGAGAAGAAGAAATTTTCTAAAAATATAGAGGGGAAAATTGAACTGTTCCCCTCAAAGTATACATTTAAAACTGGAATTTTCGTACATTTTTTAAACTGGAAAAAAAGTACATTTTTCTATTGACATTTACACCACTTTATTGTCTGTTAAATAACTATATTTAAGTGTCTAAATATGGCTATTTAACAAATTAGATTATATTTTATTTCTTAGAGATATGTATATTTTCAACTTGTGCATTAAGTTCACGTGATATTATATTTTGAATTTGTGCAATTTCATCTTGTGATAATTCTTCTTTTCCTATTATTACGCTTATACTATCTCCATTTACAAAAATTACATTATTTTCAAATCCTTTTGTGGATAATAGATTTTCTGCTATCATAATAGCATTTTGTGTTTCATTTATTTTATTTATTTCTTGCTGAGCTACCGTTTTCTGTTCAGTGATGCCACTCGCTGAATCAATAATTTTCTGATAGCTTTCTAGCATTTGTGAATACATTATATTTCTTTCTAATTTAGATGTTGCAAAATAATCATTAGCTTGATTTTCATTTTGTACATTATCTGTATTTGTTTCTAATACTTCATTTTTATCCTGTGACACAACATTATTATTTTCATTTTGGGATATATTATTATTTTCTTCATCTGCAACATTTGCATTAACAAGTTCTGCATCTCCAATACTTGCTAAATCCACAGAATTCTTCACTTCTGACCCGAGTTTCTTTTGTCTCTTTAATCATACTATCATAATTTAAATATCCTGCTGTAATAAGCATCAAAGAAATAACTAAAAGAGCTAATTGATTCTTTTTTAAAACCTTCATAAAAAAATACCATTCCTTTCATTAAATTATTTTATATTAGTTCATAGCAAATACTTGAACTTTATGAGCTTGCACACCTGTTACCGCTTCAACCGCTGAAATAATATTAGCTTTCACATTTGCATCTTCTGCTCCTTCTGCAATAACAATCACGCCTTCAACTTTTGGATTAACTACTGTTTTTGTTGCAGGCACATTAGAGCCATTTTCATCTGTAAAAATTACTTCTTTTTTTGTGCTTTCTTCTTGCACATCTCTATTTCCGGCCTGCTGAATCTTCTTCTGATGTATGCGATATTTCGGTATTTTCATTATACATTGCAACAACTTCACTTGTTTGAGAATATGTAATAAGTACATTAACGCTTCCTACACCAACCATTTTACCTAATATATTTTCAAGCCTTCCTTCAAGTTCTTGTTTTTCTTCATTTTTCTTTGGTGTAACTTCTGCAAGTTCTTTATACGGATTATTTGTGCTGTCTACTGTATTTTTATCATTTCCTTTTAAAATTGTATTAATTGCGATTAAAGTAACTATTAGTATAATTAAAAAAACTACTAGATTTTCTATCTTCCTTTTTTCAGATTTAGGCTTTTCTCCATTCTCTGTTTTCTTAGAAAACATATTCTTAATTTTGCTCATTTGTTCCTTAAACATAAATTTCTCTCCTTCATATTGAATTTATCCTTATCTCTTCTTTATCTATGCCATAATCTTCTTTAAGCTTTTCTTTTATTTTTTCAATTTCTTGTCTTGTTAAGTTGTTTTCTTCAATCTTATTTTCACTTTTTCCTATTTCTATATTGTTTATTGCTATTTTATTATTTTCACTTTCTTTTTCCTTTCTATCTATTACTAAGTTTACATTCTTTATATTGCCTTCTTGAACGGTAAAATCTAATGATATAGCATTTAATTTAAAGCCCATACCTTCTATATCATTTTTGATTTGTCTTTCTATTTCTGTTTTATATGTATTCTCTATGACATTTGTCTCTACATTATTTACCTCATTTCTAACCACTTTTTGTTCATCTGTATAATTAAAATATTTCTCATAATCACTATATGTGAGTTTTAGATCTTTTCCTGTAAATACTCCTATAACTGGCGAAATTATAGTGTAAAGTATGTATATTCCAATTACAGTTTTAATATATTTTTCAGTATTTCCTTTCGGCAGAATCATTTCTATAATTGTTCCGATTATTACTGCAATAATTACTTGTTCTGCCCAAGAACTTATTCCATTTATCATCTGTACATCATCCCACTATTAGTTATTTTTATAACAAGGGTTAAACCTATGATTAACATTACTGATATTGCTATTACCATTCCAAGTAGCACCTTGAAAGTATCTCCCATTTGTTCTAAAACTGATACAATTTTTTTGTCCGCAATTGGTTCACTTAAAGCTGCTGTAAGGTTAAATGAAATAGACATGATAGCCAGCTTTATAATTGGCAAGATTGATATAGATATAACTACAAAGATTCCAACAAAACCAACTGCGTTTTTTAATATATTGCTACAACCAAGTACTGCATCAACAGTTTCCCCAAGAATTTTTCCTACAACTGGTATTGTACTTGTTACAACCGCCTTAGTTGTTTTAGCTGTTAGTCCATCTACACTACTAGTTAATGTTCCTTCTAACGATAATATTCCTACAAAAATTGTAAGCACTATTCCAAGTACCCAAACTACACTTGATTTAAAGAATTTTGAAAGTTTACTTATTTGAACTTTATCAGAGATTTTTGATATAATTCCAAGTGCTGTTCCAATTAAAATTAGTGGCAGAAGTACTGAAGATATGAAATTTCCAATAAATGTTATAACCATTAATAAAATAGGTTGTATAGTAGATGCTGTAACAATATTCCCTGTTGTTATCATTAATGATAAAAGTATAGGTAACAATGAATTTAAAAAGCCTACTAAACTATTTGTCGTTTCTCGTATAAGATTTATCATTTCTGAGAAATTAGTCATAATTAGCGTTACAATCAAGATATATACTACATAATGAGTTATTTCTCCAATTTGATTATTACCTAATCCGTCACTTATATTTTTTATTATGCTATGTATGATGATAATTATTAATATGTATCCTAAACTTCTAATTGTACTTGCTACTTCTTTTCCAGTAAGTTTTATAACTTTACCTAAAACCCCTTGCAGATTTATATCTCCTGATATTGCATCTTTATATAATGTATTTAAATCTACATCAGAAAAACTTTCTCCTACATATTCTTTTGATTCCTTGATAAATTCTGTAATTCCTAAACTTTTTTCTTGCTCTCCTATTATGCCATTTGTGTCTATGCTATTTGTTGCTGTTCCATATGAAGTTATACTATAACAGATGGTAAGAAAAAAAGTTAATATAAATACTATCTTTTTCATATGTTCCTCTTTCTTTTTAAGGTAATATTTGAATTACAGTTTCTAACATTGACGATATAATAGGAATTGACATAGCAATTATTATTACTTTACCTCCTAAATCTATTTTAGATCCTATTGCACTTTCACCAGCATCTTTGCATATACTTACTGCAAATTCTGTTAAAAATGCTATTCCTGTTATTTTTACAAGTATTTTTAGAAATTCTTGTCCATTATTTAATTTATTAGAAAGGTCACTCAAAAGATTTATAGTTCCTGAAAGTTTATCTATTATAAATGATAATATTATTATTCCTGTGATAATAGATATATATATTGCAAATTCTGGTCTATATTGCTTTATTATAATAATTATTACCACAGCAAGAATTGCTATCCCTATAATTTTTATTATTTCCATAGCATTATTCCCCTACAAATCAAATATTGTCCTTACAGTGTCAAACAATGTACTAATCTCTTGTATAACCATAGTAAGAACTATAACAAGTCCTGCAAGTGTTGTCATCATTGCCTGGTCTTCTCTACCTGCTCTAACTAATACTTGGTGAAGTACTGCAACTAATATTCCAATCGCAGCTATTTTAAATAATAAATCAATATTCAAGATTTTCTCCTCCCCTTCTTTTGTCTAAATAAGTATTATAACTATTATCATTCCAATCATTATTCCTAAATTTTTATACAATTTTGCATTTTTTATTTGCTCTTCTTCTGCCTTTTTTATTTGAACATCTATAAATTCTTTTATTAAATTTATCTCAGAAAGTTGTCCATCTATATCTGTTTTTCCAAGTAGCTTTTCTAAGCCATTTAATATATTTAAGTCTTCTTCATTCATATTTGTATTTGAATTTTTTAATGCAAAATGCCAAGCCTCTCCTGCTGAAAGCTCTAGCATCTTTTCTTTTGCTGTTTGAAATATCCTAGAAACTTCCCCTGTAAATTCATTTGAAATTTCTTCAAATATTTGTGGGAGAGGTTCGTATGTAAATTTTATTTTTGTTTCAAGTATGTTAAGTATATTTCGTATATTTTTTAAGTCGTTCACTCTATTTTTATATCTATCTGCAATAGATATGCCTATCGCAGTTGATATAAAAAATATTGCAAATAAAATTGTCCATTTTATGAATATCACTTAAAAATCCATCCTTCGTAAAATATGATAATATATATATATTCATTTTTTTATATTTTAGAACAAAAATATAAAGCATGTATCCTGTTTGCATTATTTTTCTGTATACACACTACTTATTTCTCCTTTTTTATTTTGATTTAAAAATATGATTTTTTCAAATAATTTCATTTTTAGCATTTCGTTAAATATAGGACTTGCTCTTAAATATTCTATTGAATTTCCATGTGCTGTAAATATCCCTTTTACTCCTGAACATAAGCAATAATTAATGGCAGATATATCTTCTGCATTTCCAATTTCGTCTGAAATTATTACCTTTGGTGACATGCTTCTTACTAACATCTCAATTCCTATATCTTTTCTTACATTATTTAAAATGTCAGTTCTTATACCAATATCATTTTCTGCTTTTCCTTTGTGCATTGCTGATATTTCTCCTCTTTCGTCAACTATTCCAACTGTAATTCCGCTTAAAATTTATATCTTTAATACCATTGCTAATATTTTTTGCTAAATCTCTTAATATTGTAGTTTTACCGAGTATTGGGTGGTCCAACTATTAAGCTATTATATACACTATTATTTTTAGTATCTAAAATATATTTCATTACATTATTAGATGCACCATTTATTTCTCTTGCAATTCTAAAATTTAGGCTATATACATAAGATATATTTTTAACCTTGCCATCTTCAATTACAACATCACCAGATATTCCAACTCTATGTCCTCCTTTTACTGTTATATATCCGTTTGCAGATTTGATTTTGATATGAATATATAGAATTATCACACATAAATTGCAAAATTTTTAAAATTTCATCTTGTGAGATTATATAATCTAGAACAAATTCTTTATCAGTAAATTTTAAAATAATCGGTTTTTGAACTCTTAATCGTATTTCTTCTAAGGTATTTAAATCTATGTCTGATTTTTGAAATATTTGATTTGAAATGTTTTTTGGAAATAAATCTAAAATCTCTAACATTTTATCTTCCTTTTCTTTTGTTTCTCGTAATTATTATATGAAATAAATTACTATAATAGAACTTATACTTGGCAAAGTTCTTGAAAAATAAATATAATTACAGTTTCATAATATTATTATAGTTTCTATAATTATTGACTTTATGTAAATTTTGTAATATAATTATTCTACATTACATCCTAAAAGGAGGATTGTTTATGACTAGAGATCCTTCCAAGGAAGCTGAGCTTGCTCAATTTGAGGCTCGGTTCGGCAAGGAGACCGTCGATCAGATGATTGACGAAGGGGTAAGCATGTTGACTAGCAATTTTTTTAAGTTAGTAGAACCTGTTAACCCTGACGAAATCATAGTAACAGCGGAAGCTCTTCCCAAAGAAGTGATGGAAGACATGTCGTCTAACATCATACTGAGGTTCAGGGCACTCTTTCCCAGAACTGACAAAGCAACCGGAAAGCACATTCCGCCTACTGTGATCATCTGGGGAGAAATCCCTGGAAACATTACTGGCTCCATTTGGAAACCTGATTCTACCTGCTCTGCGGGAGAATAAAATCAGAGACTCAAAATGGTAAGTCACCTGAGAAAAAGGTCGCAAGATTTAAAACTTGCGACCTTTTCTAATATTTTTTTGTTAATTTAATAGGCAATTTTATTCATTCCAATTATGGAAAACTTCTGATACATCATCTAATTCATCAAGTCTTTCCAATAATCTCTCCATTTTTTCTGCACCTTTTTCGTCTAAATCTACATAAGTTGTTGGAACCATCTGTACATCAGCCTCTACAAATGTTAATCCTTTTGCTTCAAGGCTTTCTCTAACAGATGAAAAATCTTCTGGGGAAGTAGTTATTTCATAGAACTCCTCCTCTGCTGAAAAATCTTCTGCTCCACAATCTAATGCAAGTAGCATAAGATCATCTTCTGACATATCTGTACTTGCTTTTTCTATTACAATTACACCTTTTCTATTAAACATATATGATACACATCCAGTAGTTCCAAGACTTCCTCCTGCTTTATCAAATACATGTCTTACATCAGCTGCTGTTCTATTTCTATTATCAGTTGTTGCATTTACAATTATTGCAACACCGTTTGGTCCATATCCTTCATATGTAATTTCTTCATAATTCTCATTATTTCCTGCTCCTGATGCTCTTTTTATAGCACTATTTATTGTATCATTTGGCATATTTGCAGCCTTACATTTAGCTATAACATCTTTTAATTTTGAATTTCCCGCTGGGTCAGGTCCTCCTTGTTTTACTGCTATTAATAATTCCCTACCAAGCTTTGTAAATACTTTTCCACGAGCTGCATCTGCTTTTCCTTTTTTAGCTTGGATATTATGCCATTTGCTGTGTCCTGACATAGTTAATTCCTCCTTTTATTTTAAGTGTTTAAATATATACATAATTTCCTACTAATTCATTTTAGCATATTATTATAGCTTTATGCAAGTATTTTTGCTAATTTTATATACAATATAGCTCTTTTCTAACTTTTTTAGCATTTTATTTTAAATCTGTTTAACAAATATTTTACTAAAGGTCTCTTCTATAAATTTACTATCATTCATTTTGTTTTCTAGATATTTATTGAAATTATCTTTATTTATCCCATTATCTGCTATGTCATTATAGTTAGGATATAGCTCTTGAATCTGGTTTCTACTTACTCTATATGAATTTCCACTAAAATTAAAAGTAATATTTTGAACATTATCAATTAAAGAAAATATAGATACTGTATTATATAATAAGCATTTCTCTAAATATTGATTTTCATTTATATACCAGTCTGTAATATGATAATCAACTGTTAAGCCTAAATTTTCTGAATCTATTTTAAATACATATCCATATTCTGAAAGTGGTAGACTATCAATTAAATGACTATCATTACTATTGTCTCCTACATATTTACTTTTAAATTTTATTATATTGTCAATTCCTGATTTGTCCCTATCAAATGGAGTTATAGGAACAGTTTCTTCTGTATATACTTTTTTTGTATCGACTATATAATATTCATTTTTTGTATTTCGATTTATTCTATAAACATTACAAAGTGGAGATTCATAAATAATCATATCCTCACTTGTTTTTATTAAGTAAGAAAACCTTGGAGCTGTATTATTTAATTTCACATTTGCATAGTCTATTCCTATCAATAATATTAGTCCTAAAAGAAAATACCCAAAGTTTAAAAATAATCTTTTAATATATGATTTTTTCCTATTTAATTTAGAAAAACCTATTAAAGATATAACTAGTCCAAATACAGAATAAATTGATCCCCAACTACTTTCTGATGGAAATATAGTAAATGCTATAAGGGCAAGCCCAAGTCCAAAAAGCATTATCATTTGTGCTATTAATTTGTTTTTTTCATATACCTTTTTACTTGTGTAATCAATAGTATCAATGATATTTTTTTCCAGTTTTTCTTGATAATGTTCTTTATCTACCTTTTCTCCGCTTATTAAGTCATTTAGTGTTACACCAAGTTCTTCACTTAATGGTTTAAGTAAAGAAATATCTGGCATATAGTTTCCATTCTCCCATCTTGATATAGTTTTAGAAGTTACTCCTAACTTTTCTGCTAATTTTTCTTGTGTTAATTTTTTTGCTTTTCTATTCTCAGCAATGAATTTTCCTATTTTAATAACATCCATATTCTTTTGCTCCTTTCACTTTAAAGTTAGCAAAAACACGTAAAAATTAACACCCCACAAATAGCGAATTGTTTATTTTTTGCATTTATACTTACCAATATTTTAGTTATTATTTAAGTTTATATATTTTAGGCATTGTTCTTCAAGTTTTTTAAAGTCGCATATATTAAATTTTTCTCTTGTTTCTTTTTTTAAGCCTAATTGGTATATCTCATTGGCTAACTTTTTTATTCTTTCTCTATTTATATTGCAGTAATGCAATTCCTTACGTAGTAAACTTCGATACTTCTCATCTTCTTTTAAAAAATCTTTTTGATTTAGATATTCTATTGGGCAAGGAAACATAAAAGAAAATCTTAAAGATGCTATTGATTTTAATTCTTTTGTTTCTCTATCTTTATCTTTGATTAAAAATACTGTATGGGCTTTTTTAGTATATGAAGACACAGGAGCAAAATAATTAAAATTATTAATTGTAAGTACAATTCCACAAAAAAATTTCTTATGTTTTTCATAATTTATATTAGGAATCTTGTTATCTCCATTTTCTCTTAAAAACTTTATATATTCACCATCTACTTCGTAAAATTTTAATTTCATTATTGTATCTCCCCTTATATATTAAAATTGGGAGTTAAAAACTTAATTTTAACCCCCATAAATTAAATTACGCTTTTATTTTGAGCTAGCGTTTGCTCGAATATATTGTTCGCCATTTTTTATGAGCTGCGAAACACTCGAATATATCGTTCGCCATTTTTTGTGAGTTGCGAAACACTCGAATTACTAAATAGCTATTCTTTATTAGTATATTAATTATACTACATTTTTATTCATTATGTCAATGCTAATTTACAATTTTACATAGTGTAGCTTGTTTATTTTATTCTCTCATGATATAATAATTGTATTCTTTTTATGTATATTTAGAGGATGAGATTTAACTATCAATTACAAATTTAGCATAATTGCAGGAGGTAAAAAAATGTCTAATGATCGTTTTGTAAAAGCTGTAAGTGATAGTGTGGCCAATAATGAGCATCATTCAGATCATTGTTCACCTGACTTAATTCCTGGAACCAGCAAGTTTAGAACTTGTACTCCAACTCCGGATTATTTCTTTTCAAGTGAAAGTGATCTTGAAAAGATAGTTCGCAGTCACAAAATTTCAAAAAAATAATTTTTCTCTAAGTGGGCTAAGACTGTTGACATTTTTTTGTTAACAGTCTTTTTTATTTAATTTATTTCTTACACACGTCTTAGTTTAAACTTTTTTTCCTAATTCTTCAATCCCTTTTTGACATTCTTCCCATGTAATCATACTTTCTTCAATTTCTTTATTTAATAAATCTATATTGTTTTGTATCTCTCCTACCTTTATATAGTCAGAATATATCTCTTCTTTTGTAAGTTCGTTTTGCAGATTAGATATTTCTTCTTCCTTTTTTGAAATTTCTTCTTCAAGTTTTTTTATCTTTCTTTCTAATTTGTCCTTTTCTTTTAATGGGTTTATATATGCTTGTTTTACTGTTTTTTCCTTTTTTATAGATACATTTTCTTCTAAAATCTCGTTTCTTTTTTCTAAGTAGTATTCATATCCATAAGGATAATATATTGCTTTTCCACCTTCAAAACTTAAAATTGAATCTGCAATTTTATTTACAAAAAATCTATCATGTGACACGAAAATCAATGTTCCTTTATATTCTTTTAGCATATTTTCTAGTGATTCTTTTCCAACAATATCCATATGATTTGTAGGCTCATCAAGTATTAAAAGATTTGGTCCCTTTTTTAATATTTTGCTTATAGAAAGTCTTACCTTTTCTCCTCCTGAAAGCATATTTACTTTTTTGAATACGTCGTCTCCTGTGAACATAAATGCTGCTAATGAATTTCTTACTTCTGTAACTGTTAAATTTGGAAATTCTTCGTAAAATTCTTCGAATACTGTTTTTTCTGGATGTAGTCCAAGCATTTGTTGGTCAAAGTATCCTGTTTCTACTTTATGCCCAAATTCAAATTCTCCACTTATTGGTTCTAAGTTTCCTACTAATGTTTTAAGCAATGTTGATTTTCCTGTTCCATTACTTCCAATTATACCTAACTTTTGACCTTTATATAAATCAAATGAACATTTTGTTAAGACCTTATCATAACCTATTTCTAAATCTTTTACTGATAAAACATTATTTCCACTTTGAGTATTAATTTCAAAATTTGTTTTAAATGTTTTCAAATCATACTTGTTTGGTTCTTCCTTCTTTTCCATTCTTTCGATCTGTTTTAATTTTGACATAGCCATTCTTGCTTTTGTTGGCTTATATCTAAATCTATCTGCTATCATTTGTAATCTTTTTATCTCTTTTTGTTGAAATTCAAAATCTTTTAATTGTTTCTCATAATTAATTCTTTTTTGTTTCTCAAAGAACTCATAGTTTCCGCTATATTCTGTAATTGTTCCATATTCTATTTCATAAATTTTATCCACAATTTTATTTAAGAACATTCTATCATGTGAAACTATAACTATTGCTTTTGGATAATCTTTCAAATAGCCTTCAAGCCACTCAATTGCACTAATATCTAAATGATTTGTAGGTTCGTCCAAAATTAATAAATCTGGTTTACTGAGAAGTAATTTAATAAATGCAATTTTTGTTCTTTGTCCTCCTGAAAATTCACTTATCTTTTTATTTTTATCCTCGTTTGTAAATCCAAATTTATTGATTGCTGTTTCATATTCTTTTTTATATGTGTATCCATCTAATAGTTCATATCTATCAAGAGTTTTAGAATATTCCTTAGCTAATTCTTCTGATGAATTTTTTTGCATTTCTATAACTAAATTTTCTAGTTTTTTCTCTATTTCAATGATTGGTCTATATACCTTCAAAATCTCGTCAATCATTGTTATATTATCATCTTCAAAATCAATTTGTTTAAGGTATCCTATTTCTTTTATGCTTTCTTTGTAAATGCTAAATTTTTCTGTTCCTATTCCTTCTGAAAGTAGTTCATTATCTATAAGTGCTTTTAATAAAGTTGTTTTTCCGCTTCCATTCCTACCTACTATTGCGACTTTTTCTTTATCTTTTACATCAAAATTTATTTCTTCTAAAATTGTGTCAGCTCCATACGATACAGAGCCATTAGTAATTCTATAATTCATTTTATTTCTCCAAGCATATTATATTCTTTTTTCTAGCAGTATCATAGCATAAAAATTAAGATTATACAACATTATTTATAATAAAAAAAGCCTCCCCACTTAGGGGAGGAAAAACTATTTTTCACTTATGTTATCAATAGCATTACCGATAATACATATTAATTTATTCTTCTTTAATAATATTTTTACTTCCAAAATATGTTGCCAAAAAGTATGAACCATAAATTATACCAATAATTATTACTGTTCCTATAATAGATGGTAATAAGTCATCTTTGGACGCTAGCCCTGACATTATTGTTATTACAAACTGTATTCCAAAGATAGAATGTATAATTGCTAAAACAAGTGGCATACCAAAAAATATTCCTATTTGACTAAATAATGACTTATTTATCATTTTTTCATCACAACCAATCTTCCTTAAAATAGTATATCTTTGTTTATTATCTGTACTTTCTGTTAATTGCTTTAATGCTAAAATGGCTGAACTCGCTATTAAAAATACTATTCCTAAATAAATGGCTATAAATAGTACTATTGTTGCTATACCAATACTTGCTTCCCTTAAACTAATTTTTGTAAAGCCATCTAGTTCTATTCCATTATCATTTAGTGATTTTATAAGATTTGATGATTCTGCGTTACCTGAAAATATTTTTTCTATTTCTTCTTTTTCTTCATCAGTTGCCACATTATAATTTGCTGATAATAAGTACATCTCTTTCATTTCTTCTGTTAAAGGACAACTATCTGGAACTAATATAATTCCTGTATTTGTATGGCTTGTTGACATTGTTATAAATCCTTCTTGACATTTATTATATTTTGATTTATACTCTTTTCCTGCAATAGTTAAAGGATAATTTCCTTTTGCCAATACTTTATTTCTTAGCTCTGTTTGACTATCAAAATCACAAATGACAATATATTCATCTTCATTTAAAGTATATTCCTTTATTCCATATAATTTTGCCATTTTATTATAATCTGATATTTTTACTATTTCCTCTGCTGTTCCATAAGCTAAGCCTGGAAATTTTTCTTTAACTTCATTAAAACTATCTCCAAAGAAATCCTTCCAAGTTAAATCATTTGTTGCATACACTTCTATTTCAACAATGTCTTTTAATATATTCATATCTAAACCGTTATTTATCAAGGTTTCTTTAATAGGATGTTTTGAATCTTCTCTTTGTTTTTCATTTGTTATTCTTTTTTCTACTCCATATCTCATATAGCTTTCTTTTAAATTAGCAGTTTTATATAAATTTAAATCTACTGGAGTCATCTCGACTAATTCTCTTTGCATAGTATTTCTAAGTGCTAAACTAGAAGATAAAACACTAATTGTCATAAATAACATTAAACATATAACACTCATACTTGCAACAGTTGTATTAATCTTATTATTTATTTGCCTTAAAACAAACATATTTGTATCTTTTAAATAAACATTTTTTATTTTTTGAATAACAGTTATTATAAATCCAGATAAAGACCAAAAAATTAGCACTGTTCCGAGCAATTCCCATAAGTATAGGTGGTAGCATTTTTTCTGCTGTATTCATTGAATGTACATCTCCTGTTACTTTCCAGTATGCAAAACCTAGAATACTTATGCCAAATATAAATACTAAAACAGCTAAAAATGGATTCTTCATTTTTACTTTTTCATTTTTCTTTCCAGCATTTAACAAGTTAATTAGTTTATATCTTGAAACAGTTATTGTGTTAAAGAACATCACTGCAAGATACATTACTGCAAAATATATGCAAGTCTTTATACAGCTATCCTTTGAAAATACAAATTGAAATTCACTCATGTCTGCTTCAAATAACTTGCTAACTAGTATTGACATAAATTGTGATGCAAATACGCCAATTATAAGTCCGGCTGCAAGTGATATTATTCCTACAAATACTGTCTCTAATAGAATAATTTTTGATATCTGTCTTTTGCTCATTCCAAGAGTCATATATATACCAAATTCTTTTTTTCTTCTATTTATCAAAAAATTATTAGCATATACAATTAATAATCCTAGTACTACTGATACAAACACAGAAACGAATCCTAGCATACCTATCATTAGTTTTATAATTTCTTTTGTAGACTGTGATACTTCAAGCATTGCTTGCTGGCTATCTAATGAATTAAACATATAAAAGATTGCAACCCCTAATACTAATGTTAAAAAATATATGCTATAATCTTTTATGCTTTTAGTCATATTTTTAAGTGATAGTTTTAATATTAGACTACCTTTTGATTTTTTATTTTCATTATAACTAATTTCATATTTTTCTCTATCAAAGTACATTGTTCAAATCACCTCCGAGAAGTGTTTGGACTTCAATTATTTTTTCAAAAAATTGTTTTCTTGAATCTGCTCCTTTGATTAACTCATTAAAGATTTTTCCATCTTTTATAAAAAGTATTCTACCAGCATAAGATGCTGTAAATGCATCATGAGTCACCATAAGTATTGTTGCTCCTAAGTTTTTGTTTAAGTATTCAAAGTTCTCCAATAATTGTCTTGATGATTTCGAATCTAATGCTCCGAGTAGGCTCGTCTGCAAGTACAATCTTTGGATTTGTTACAATTGCTCTACTAGAAGCAACTCTTTGTTTTTGACCACCAGAAATTTGATAAGGATACTTTTTTAGAATATCTTTTATCCCTAACTTTTCTGCAATTTCATTTACTCTTTTATCAATTTCCTTAGGATTTACCCTTTGAATCGTCAAAGCCAAAGCTATATTTTCATAGCAAGTTAAAGTATCTAACAAATTAAAATCCTGAAATATAAATCCTAGTTCTTCTCTTCTAAATTTATTTAATTTGTTTCCTTTTAGCCTTGTAATATCCTCATTATTAACAATTATGTGTCCACAAGTTACTCTATCTATCGTAGATATACAGTTTAAAAGAGTAGTCTTCCCGAGAACCTGATGCTCCCATTATTCCTACAAATTCTCCTTTGTTTACACTAAAACTAATGTTGTCTATTGCTTTTGTTAAGTTCGATTTTGTGCCATAGTATTTTCCGATATTTTGTACATCTAAAATTTTTTCCATATTAATAACTCCCTTCTCCCTTAACTAAGATTATAATGGGTTTTTAAAAAAGTTACCATCGATTATTCTTACAAAGCACTTACAATTTTGTAAGATTTCTTATATTATAATTCATATTAGATTAGCTAAAACTAGCCAAACGCAGAAGTTTTATATTTTTTTTGAAAGAAAATGTTCGAACAGCCTGCTGCTTACGGATTACTCCTTGACCTTTCGAAATTTTCTTGAAAACAAAAATATAAAAGCTCCGACGAGATTTGGCGGAAATTTTAGTACAAACTATGAATTGTAGCTTTTTTAATTTAATGAAATATAGCTACTGTTTGGGAATATTAATCTAAGTTCTGTGCCTTCATTTTGCACTGATTCTACCTCAATTCCTATTCCTAATTTATCACATAATTTTTTACATAAATATAGCCCTATACCAGTAGATTTCTTATTTAAGTTTCTACCATTTGTTCCTGTAAATCCTTTATCAAATACTCTGCTTATCTCTCCTTTTTCTATTCCCATTCCATTATCTTTAATATATAAAACTACATTTTCTTTTCCCTGCTTTGCAAAAAATTCAATCTCAGACTGCTTGTCCGCTTTTCTATACTTTATACTATTTTGAATAACTTGATTTAGAATAAATATTATCCACTTACTATCAGTATTTACATATAAATTTAAGTCGTGTATATTGATAGATATCTTTTCTCCTATTAAAACCTTTTTATTCTTTTTTATGCATTCGTTTACCATTTCTTCTAAGCTATTCTTTTTTATATAATAATCTTTATCTACTGTATTACTCCTAGCATAATACAAAGCTTGTTCAACATAGTTTTCTATCTTATCCAATTCCTCATCTATGCTTTCGGTTGCTTTTGTTTTATTATTTTCAATAATCATTTTTCCGGTTAGCTATTGGTATTTTTATTTCGTGAATCCACATTTCTATATATTCTTTATAATCTTCTGTTAAATATTTATATTTATTTACATTTTCTAGCATTGATTTATTTACTTGTTCTAGTATTTCTTTTAATATATCTCCTTCGATAAAATCAGGGCTTTTTATAATCTCTGTTATTAAATATTTTTCTTCTAGTTCATTTAACAACTTATAAATATTTGTATAATATTTCCTCTTTCTTAGGTATTCAATTACGATTGACATAAAATATAGTTCCATAATTATTATCGGAATATATATTTTTATAAAATTTCCAAAAGGATATGCTATCAAAAATATTTCTATTGTTGCGATTTCAAACATAATTAATGAAATCTGTAATATTTTATCTTTTAAAAATAAGCTAAATTTCATATTTATTAATCATCTCCATTTACAAAAATTCGTCAAGTTTGAAAAAGAATTAGCATAGTGCTAGGCGTTCAAGGCAAATAACCGGAGGTGTACTGGTGTACATCGAGGATTATATGTCCGCAGAACAACGACGCAATATACTGATTATTTTTCAAACTTCAAGATATAGCCTTGTCCTCTTTTAGTCTCTAATAATTCTTTTAAGTTTAATTCTTCTAGTTTATTTCTTAATCTTGTTATATTTACTGTCAAAGTATTATCGTCTATAAAGCTCTCACTCTCCCATAAATAGTCCATAATTTCTTCCCTTGAAACAATTTTATTTCTATTTTCAGTTAAATACTTTAATATTTTAAGTTCATTTTTAGTTAACTCAATTATTTTTTCTCCTTTTACAACAGTACTATCTGATAGATTAATAATAAAATCCTTTGCGTTTATTTTATCCTGTGCGTTTCCAATGTTGCTCCTTCTAAGTAAAGAGTTTGTTTTAGCAAGTAATATTTGAATATTAAAAGGCTTAGTGATATAGTGATCTGCTCCATAATTTATACTTAATAATTCGTCAACTTCATTATCTCTACTAGTTATTATAATAATTGGGACATTGGACTGTTTTCTAACTTCTTTGCATACATATTCTCCATCTGCTCCTGGCAAATTTATATCTAATAATACTAAATCTGGGTTTATATCTATAATATCTTGAATCGTATTATCAAATTTTTTTAAAGACTCTGTTTCATATCCGTTATGGCCAAAAAATATCTCTATTTCGTCTCTTAATTTTTCGTCATCTTCTACAATTAATATCTTTTGCATAATTAAATACCTCCAATTTCATTATATCATAAAAGTTAAAAAAATAACCTTACAAAATTGTAAGGCTATTTTTAGATAAATTTAATTGTAATTTTTAAATCTTTTTATTGTCATTATCCTAATTTTGCATCAGTATTTGTTGTCCTTTAATTAGATTATAATTTATCAATTCGCTACTATCTAGATTTTCCTTATTCATATCTATTCCGCTTATTTGATTATTCTCATAAGTTGTATAATAATATATTCCTTTATCTAAATTACAACAAGAAGTATAAATAGTTATTTCATATTGATCTCCTCCCATATGAACGCATCCTCTTTGTTGGTATACAGATTCTAGTATATGGAAAAATTGACTTATACTTTCTGATTCTGAATTTCCAGATTTTGAATTCATTTTAGTAAATGTTGCTTTTACAAATCTTGAAGCAGATGATAGATCTCCTGGCAAGCCCATTGCTCCCATTCCTCTACTATAAGTTTCTAAATTTAATTCTTTTGAAAAATTATTTATTGGCTTTTCAGTTGATAAACTCATATAATTATTCAAATTAAATAAATGAATATCAAAAGTTGGGTTATTAGTAAGAACACCAACTGGATTATCATATACCTTTAATCCGTCTTTAACACTTTCAACAGTTATGGCACTTTCTTTATCTGCAATTATCCAATGCAATGGTGATACTGGTAATTCATCACTAAAATTTATTTGTGCAATATTTATTTCTTCTAACAATTTCTTTGCTTCTTTAATATTTGAACATTGCGATAAAATATATGGGATAAATTCAAAAGGTGCAATATTTCTTTTCCCAAGTTCTATTTCTTTATAATCAGCATTGCCTGGGAAATTTAATCCAGCCATTCCTAATCCTTTTTCATTTATAGCATCATAATAAAGTGGAAAATCTTCTGCAACATAGGCCATTCCTATAATTGCATAATGATTTTTTATGTTATCTACTTTTCTAAATTCAAATTCATAATTTCTAGGAGTTATAGTAACTGTTTCTTTGTATGAATATTCTAAATCTAAATTTCTCCCAAAATAATGATCATTGGTCTTATACGTTACAGCTGTGCACATACCTAAATTTCCCCCTTTTTATTACATAAGTGGTGCAAATATTCTTAAAATTGCTTGCCACATACTTTTTATAATACCATATTTAGTTTCTTCAAGAGTTTCCTTATGTGATACCTTTATTGCCTCATTTATATCTTGCTTTATATCTTCTATTACATCTGTACCTTTCATATAAATTCCACATTCAAAGTGTAAATACAAACTTCTATAATCCATATTAATTGTTCCAACGGTTGCTACTTCATCGTCTGAAATAAATACTTTGCTATGTACAAATCCTGGTGTATATGTATATATTTTAACTCCGCCTTGTATTAATGTATGAAAATATGATTGTGTTAAATCATAGACAAATTTTTTGTCTGGTATTCCTGGAACTATAATTCTAACATCAACACCTCTCCTTGCTGCTAAAATTAAGCTATTTATTACATCTGTATCAATTATTAAATATGGTGTATAAATGTAAACATATCTTTTTGCTTGGTTTATAATATTTAAATATATATCTTCTCCTATAATTTCGTCATCTAATGGGCTTTCTCCATAAGGTACAATAAATCCATTTTCTTTGTATTTCTCTTTAAATTCATATTTATATTTTGTGTAATCTTTATCTTCATTTCTAAAAGCATTCCATATTTCTAAAAACATTACTGTAAAATTCCAAACTGCCTCACCTTTAATCATAATGCCATTATCTTTCCAATGACCATGTGTGGTTTTTACATTTATGTATTCATCTGAGATATTTATACCACCTGAGAAAACAGTGCAGCCATCTATAATTGTCATTTTTCTGTGGTCTCTATGATTCATAATAATACCTGAAAATGGAGAAAGTTTGTTGAATAATACACACTTAATTCCATCTTTTTCAAGTTCTTTTGGGAAACTTGTTGGTAGCATTGCAACAGAGCCCATATCATCATACATTACTCTAACATCAACACCTTGTTTTGCCTTTTCTTTCAAAATATCTACTATTTTTTGCCACATTTCTCCCTTGTTAATGATAAAATATTCCATAAATATAAACTTCTGTGCCTTTTTTAATTCTTCAAGCATTACAGGAAATACATCATCTCCTAATGGATAATATTTTACTTCATTATTTTTAGTTATAGGGAAACCTGCAAAATCACTTATGTATTGCAACTGTCCAAGATTTTTATCTTTAATTTCTTGTTTTATATTTTCATCCTGAACTAAATATTTTTGTCCTTCATTTATATTTCTGTTGATATTTTTTAATATTTTGCTGTTATTTCTATTCTTGTTTAGTATGATAAACAAAAGTGTTCCTACTATTGGAAATAGCATTATTACAATAACCCATATTAAGTCACTACTTAGTCTTTTGCTGTTTTTTATAATTGCTAATACTATTAGTACACTAATAATTCCATATAAAATATGAATAATTTGTATGTATTCTCCTAATTTTAGATATATAAACAAACTTAATAATATTTGTAACAATAACCCTATTATTACGATACTTCCTCTTTTTATTGCAAGCCACATAAAATTTTCTCCTATCTATTTTATTTGATTGAAATATTAAACCTTTTTCTTGTTTTTATATTGTATATTATATAATATGAACTCTTTTTTGTCTATTTATTTAGTAAATTTTTTATGCTAATTTCTCTATTGTTTTAATATTAAATCAAACAACTTAAAAACAGATAATTATAAAATATAATTATCTGTTTTCATATTTTTATATAAATTTATTTGCCTGGCTCATATAGATCTCTCCATAAGAAAGTATAATACCACCTAACAGTATGTATATCTAAATCATAATTTAATCCGTATTCTTCTACTATTTCTTTTGGTGCATAGCTATCGATATACCAATGTTTCCACTCGTCTGATGTCATTACTTTCATATCTTTATTCCATATTTCTTTTAGGTTTCCTTTTTGGTCTTCTATATAGATTTCCTTAACACTTTCATCTAATTCAAATATTTCATTTCTGCCATTTATATATCCCATTCCGTTATCAATAGCTAATGCGCCCACTGTTATTTTTAGATATATTGTTTTATTTCCTGCATCATCAACTACTTCATATTGATCTCCAATAATACGATGTCTCTTATATTTTTCAGAATATAAATAAACTTCTAAACAATCTTTTCCATCATATTCATTTATAAACATATATTCAGCATTAACATCATTTACATCTATAAATAGTTCTGCATCACGAAGAATATTAAATGCTATAATTGACATTATGAAGATAACAAGTATAATATTTATCGTCAATGTAATTGCAAAAATAATAGTAATTATTTTATTCTTTTTATATTTTTTTAAATAATCAATCTGTTCATCTTGATTTTCAACAATTTCAGTATCTATGTCTTTATTCATATTTTTTAATGCTACACTGCACTTCTTGCAAGTTTTTAAATGTTCTTCAACTAGCTTATTAGTTGCATCGCTTGATACTTTATCACTATAACTTGGTAATAAATCTTGAATTACATCACAATTAATTTGCTTCATATAATCTCCTCCTTACTTAGTTTCTGCTTTCCTCTAAAGAACGTAACTCTTGCCCAGTTTTCACTTTTATGTAATATCTTTCCAATTTCTTTAAAAGTTAATTCTCCTGTAAGCCTTAAATACATTACTTCTCTAGTATTAGCATCTAAATTTTGAAGGGCTTCATATAACTTTAATTTACCGTTATTTTCTATGTACTCACTTTCTACTTGTTTTGTATCTTCAAGCTCTAATTCATGAATAGATATTGTTTTACCTAGATTATCTTTTTTTAGTCTTTTATATAAGATTTTCTTTGCAATTGAGCGTAGCCATACGGAGATTTCGCAGTCTCCTCGAAATTTATTTATCCCATCAATAGCTACGACAAAGGTTTCTTGCATAATCTCCTCAGATAAATCTCTATTCCTTGTAATAAAAAAGATGTAGTTTTTTATTAAATTAGCATATTTCTTGTAAATTTCCTCGATATCTTCCATTATTTTTACCCTTCTATAAGTATAGTGTCATTTTTTATCAATTTCGTTACAAAGAAATAAAAATTTATACTATTTTTTAAATTTCATTAATTTTGCCTTACTATTATTTTTCCTTGTATTCTTCAAGTAATTCGTCATAATCGTCTAAGAAACTATGACTTGTTCCATCTCTTTGACTTCTATATGAAATAACTGTATCTAAATTTACATTTTGGGCACTTCTAAAAATATTCATATCAACCCTATCATATACTTGTCTTAACTTTTCTATTAGTTTCTTTACTTCTTCTCTTTTTGAGCCATTTTCATCATCACTCATTTTGTATTTTTCAGTAACTTTGCAAGCACATTGAATGAACTCTAAATTATTCTTTTCCTTCCATGCTATAATACTTGATTCTTTAACATAGTATAATGGTCTAATTAGCTCCATACCTGGATGAGATGTACTTAAAACTTTGGGCATCATTGTTTGCATTTGAGCTCCATAAAGCATACCCATTAATATTGTTTCTATAACATCATCAAAATGGTGCCCAAGCGCAATTTTATTGCATCCAAGTTCTTTTGCTTTTTCATATAAATATCCTCTTCTCATTCTCGCACATACATAACAAGGATGATATTCTATTCTTTCAACTGCATTAAAAATTTCTGTTTTGAATAAAGTTAATGGTATATTTAAAAGTTTACTATTTTCTATAACTTTTTGTCTATTAATTTCATTATATCCAGGATCCATAGATATAAATTCCAAATTGAAATCAATTTTTCCATGTTTCTTTAATTCTTGCATACATTTTGCAAGTAGCATTGAATCTTTTCCACCTGAGATACATACTGCAATTTTATCTCCATCTCGTATCATATCATACTCATTTATGCCTTGTATAAACTTATTCCATATTTTCTTCTTATAACTTGTTATAATGCTTCTTTCTATTTCTTTATATCTCTCCAACTTAATTCTCCTTACATATATAAATCAAATAATCAAATAAAAAATAGATAGAAAGTTTTGACAAAATTCAAAACTTCTATCCATTTTATATAATATTATGTTTTTGTTGTCAAGAAATTTTTGTAAAATATTCGTTTATGTTAATTTTGTTTTAAATGGTATATATGATTGTCAGAATCATATGTTGCTGAAACATTAGATTTTAGAGAAACTACGGGACGAAGCCCCAAGTAGTCGCTGTTACGATAGTTGAAGGTCACGAGGCCGTCGCAATCCACGCGCATCAAGCAGTAGCCGCCGCCAGCCGCAGGAGACGCCAACCAGTATCCGTGGCAACTGCTTACAATAGGTGTATAAGGGAAGTATAATGAGTAGTTGCTTTCTAATGTTGATATTTGTGTGCTATTTAATGAACTCTGCGTACCAGTCATATACAAATAAGGTTTGTCTGCCATCGAACCTGACGATACATAGTATCCATAGTTATCCGTACTACCAGCTGTCATTTCCTTAAAATCACTATTTGGCTTAGCTGTTAAGTACGCATTCCAACTTGCACACCACATTTCTAGTGTAGGTCCTCCTACCGCATAGTCTGCATATGTTGTATTTTTAAAGTCATCCCAATAATTTGTACTTAATAATTTTGATACACAATATGAGTTCGTATAACTCGTTAAAGCATATTTATTTTCTATTGAAAATAGTTCTAGTATATCTGGATTGTAGTTTGTATCTAACTCCGATGGATCTGAATCCCAATAATTATTATATGTGTCACTTTGTGTCATTCCAGCTCTACCGGCTACTGTTGATATTTTTGTATTTGGTACATAATCTGCTGCTATGATAAATATATTTGTTCCATTGTCATAGAAGATCTTCCAGTCATCTTGGGTTCCATCTGCTCCTATTCCTAAATCTACTGGATAATCTACATAATCTCCATAGTTTTCTGATGTCACTAAGTCCGATAATTTTTCTCCGTCCATCTCCTGTTTCTCCGTCCATTTCCTAATTTTGAACTTAGAACAGAATCTACTGATAACCATCTGCTTTCAAATTCGCTTAATGTAGTATTCTCTAAGTTTGATTGATCAATGTACTTTGCAGCTGCATCACTTGACCACCCAATTATATTACCTTGTGTTACAGCTGTAATTGAAACTGCTGCTAAGATAACTAAGATGATTATTGTTATTATGAGTGCTATTAATGTAATACCTTTGTTTTCTTTAATTTTAATTTTTTTGCTCATATGTTTCTCCTTTTCTTTCTTTAGTTTTAACATTATTTGTATTTTGTATTCATTTTTACAAAATAATAATACCCCACTTGGAGTATTTTGTCAACCCCAAATGGAGTAATTTTATATAATATTCTTGAGGTGATTTTTTATGAAAACAAGATTGAGAGAATTAAGAGAAGATAATGATTTAACTCAGGAACAATGTGCAAAAATTGCATATATTTCTAAGAACTCATATATTAGATATGAAAAGGGAGAAAGGATTCCTCCTCTTGATACGATTGCGTTATTTGCAAAATATTATGGAACATCTATTGATTACATATCAGATTTAACTGATGAAAAAAGTATATATCCAAGAAAGAGCAATAATAAAAGGGGTGCCTAGGCATCCCTTTTATTATTAATTATCATAACTTATGGTTGTTCACCAAGTGTTAGTTCAACATCTACATAATTTCCATCTCTATATAATTTTATCTTTATTTTATCGCCGACATTATACTTATTTTTAATCTCATTTATATCGTCTACACTATCTACTTCTTTTCCGTTTACTTCTGTTATTATATCTCCTGTCTTAATACCTGCTTTTTGAGCTGCTGTAAAGTTTTCTACTTCTTCAACTAATACTCCTTCTACAACTTTATATTTCTTTGCCATATCTTCTGTTACTGTGCTTCCAGCTATTCCAATATATGGTCTTATTACTTTATTATATTGCATAAGTTGTTTAACAATATCTGTTGTAGAATTTATTGGTATTGCAAATCCTAATCCTTCAACTCCATCTCCTGAAAGTTTTAGAGTATTTATTCCTATTACTTTTCCTTGACTATTAACTAAAGCACCTCCACTATTTCCAGCATTTATAGCGGCATCTGTTTGAATTACTACATATTTTTCATTATCCTCTGTTGATATTTCTCTGTTTACTGCACTAACTATTCCTGCACTTATACTAGAAGATAATCCAAGTGGATTTCCAACTGCCATAGCAAATTCTCCTACTTTTACACTATCAGAATCTCCAAGTTCTGCTGCTGTTAGTCCTGTCTTATCAATTTTTATAACTGCTAAATCTGTTTGATCATCTTTTCCGATTATTTCTGCATCATATACATTATCGTCATTATATAATTTTACTTTTACAGAAACTGCATTAGATACTTGATAATATATAGATGATGTTGAACTTACATCATTTGTACTTACAACATGGTTATTTGTTAATATATATCCATCTTCTGAAATAATTATTCCTGAACCTGTAGCCTTTGCTGTTGAATTTCCAAAGAAAGAGCTTACTTTATATTCAATTTCTATACCTACTATTGATGGTAATATCTTTTCTGCAACTCCCATTGCTGTATCTGAATATCCTTGAAGTGACATTGCTGTTGTATTTATTTTAGAAATATCTTCTGTTCCATTAGATGTATTTTCAGGAAATTTACCATCTAAAATAGATTCTCTAACATTAGGTACTCCAAAGCAAAGACCTATTATTAAAGATGCTCCTACTATTCCTGATATAAATGGAACAAAAACGTTTTTTAACATACCGCTTCCACTTCCGATTTTTAATCTTAACGCTCTTAAAATTATTATTGTTATCCTCTTCCATAATCTTACCTCCAATAATTTTTAACTATTTTAAGTTTACTCTTAAAATGTGAATTAAATGTGAAAAAAATGTAATATTATTGCAAAACCATACCCTAAGCTATATAACTTAGGGTTACGATTATTTTTCTTTTTTATTGTATTTTTCTTTTAACTTTTCTTTCCATGTTTTTATATTACTTTTTCTTTGATCTAAGTTTCTTTTTGTAATTAAATGCTTTATTAATAGTCTTTTTAAAGTATCTTCTTTAACATCTGCAATTAATGTTCCGGTCCTTAGCAATAGATACCTTTCCTGTTTCTTCTGAAACTACAACAACTATCGCATCTGATTCTTTTGACATACCAATTGCTGCTCTATGTCTTGTTCCAAGTTCTCTTGCTATATCTTTATCTCCTGCAAGTGGGAGCATACAAGCTGCTGCTTTTATTCTACCACCACTGATTACAACTGCTCCATCATGAAGTGGTGTCTTAGGCTCAAAGATATTTACCAATAATTGTGGTGAAATTTCTGCATCCATTGATACTCCAGTTGATATTATATCTTTTATTTCAATGTCTCTTTCTATAACAATCAATGCCCCTGTTTTTGTATCTGCAAGTTCAAATGATGCTATTGCAATTTTGTATATATCTTCCTTAGTTTTTGTTTCTATATCCTTATCAATTCCAAAAAATCTTGTTAATTTATTGCTACCTAATTCCTCTAATGACCTTCTAAGTTCTGGTTGGAATAGTACAACTAAAACTACACCATAGGTCATAAATGATGTTAATAGATAGTTTAAAATATCTAGATGTAATATTGAGCTTAAAGCCATAGCAAGTATTATAAGGCAAATACCTTTTAATAATTGCCAAGCCCTAGAATCTTTAACTATTTTAAATAGTTTTATAAGTAATAATACTACTATACTTACATCTATTAATAACAATATTAGACTTGATGGATTTTCATGTAATGCTTGTGTATACCTTGTAATTATGTCTATTAAATTATTTGACGTCCCATTTGGTAAATTAATATTCATATTTACAATACCCTTTCTTATGTTATATTTTTATTATGAATAAATTATGCTATATATTAATGATGCTGCAAAAGAAACAACCATAGCTAAACAAATTATTATAATTATTATTGTTTCTATTAATTTCTTTTTATCAATTGGTTTTCTTACTTTTTCTTTTTTTTCTTTTTTATTCATAAATCTTCCTCCCAAAATTACTACTTTATATTTATATCACAAAACAAATCTAATTTCAATATTTATTTTATTAAAAATAAAAGCTACAAATATGATAAAAGATTTGTAGCTTTTTTAAATAAAAATTAATTTTGTGTATATGGTAATATAGCAATATGTCTTGCTCTTTTTACTGCAAGTGTAATATCTCTTTGATGTTTTGCACAAGCTCCTGTTGCTCTTCTAGGTAATATTTTACCTTTATCATTAACGAATTTTCTTAATTGATCTGAATTTTTATAATCTAAAACTAAGTTTTTGTCTGCACATAATGGGCATACCTTTTTTCTTTGTTTTCTAAACTTAGGATTATAATCTTCATCATTATTTCTATTTCTTCTATTGTTTTGTTTTTTATCTGCCATTATATTCTTACCCCCATTTCTATTATTTTCTAGAATGGTAGATCATCTCCTGATGTCATTTCAAATTCAGAATTTTGAGCAACTTCAGTTCCAAAAGTATTCTCAAAATCTGATGAAACATCTCCACCATTATCTGCTCTTTTACTATCTGCAAAATAAGCTTCTTCTGCAACAACTTCTGTTGCATAATGTCTTTGACCTTTATCGTCATCCCAATTTCTTGTTTGAATTCTTCCTATTATTCCGACTTGTTGTCCTTTTTTAAAGTATTTACTGCAGAATTCTCCTTGTTTTCCCCAAGCAACTACATTTATAAAATCAGCCTGTCTTTCTTCACCTTGTCTTACAAATCTTCTATTTACTGCAAGGGAAAAATTTGCTACTAAAGTATTGTTTGTTTGAGTATATCTTACCTCTGGATCTCTTGTTAATCTTCCCATTAATACTACTTTGTTCATTTATTATTCCTCCTTAATATGCTTCATTTGCCCCATTACATATATATCTAACTTGGACTTTAAGCATTGTTCAAACAATACTTAAATTTAAAATTATTTTTCATCTTTTCTAACTGTGATAAATTTTATAACTTCATCAGTTATTCTGTAATTTCTTTCAAGTTCAGCTATTAGTTCTGGTTTTGCTTCAAAATTAAATAAAACATAGAAACCTTCTTTGTTTTTCTTAATATCATAAGCAAGTTTTCTTTTTCCCATTTGAACTACTTCTGAAACTTTTCCCTCAGTATTAATCAAATCTGTAAATCTTGAAATTAAGGCATTAATTCCTTCTTCTTCTACATCTTGACCAATAATGATTATACTTTCGTATTTATTCATTATTCTTCACCTCCCTTATGGATATATAGCCCAATTTTAAAAATGAGCAAGGAAGAAAATAACATCCGTTATTTTCTAACGAATGTTATTTTACCACATATTTATGCAATTTGCAAGTCTTTTTTACTAATTTGTAGCTGTATAGTATGTTTCTCCTTTGTTTTGTATTCCTTGTAAATAATAAACATTATGTGTGTCATAATTTATTATATATTTATCACTACTAGTTGCATCTTTATATCCTTTTCCATAATTTAAAGTTGGATTGTCTAATTTATTTAAATCTATGACATAATACGTATTTCCATCACTACTACTTAAAACTGGTATATTAACCTCACTTTTTGATATAGCTGAACCAAATTGTGGTATTCCGTTGTTTTCTATATAGTATGCAGCGACTCTATCTTCTAGTACTTTAATATCGCTATTTAATTTAGTTACCTTTGATGCTTCTAAGAATTCGTCTGAATTAGTTGCTACTATAGATGTTAATATAACAAGTATCATTATAGTTAGTATTAAAATAGCTAGTGTTATTCCTCTTTCACTTTTCATATGTATTTTCCTTTCATATTTATCTATATATAGTCTACTATTAATTTCATTTTATTTCAATATTATTTGGCAATATTTTATAATTTTTTTTCTAATTTTGTATATTTTATTTTCTCTAATAGTTATAAACCAAATATATATTACTGCAAAAAAGTAAGTAAAGTTTTGAGAAATGTAGCTTAGATATATAACAAATATAGTAAGAATTGCAGCATTTAAATTTGATAATATATTTGTAATTTTTAACGCCTTTTCTTTTCCTAAAAAGATGCACAAAATATTTTTAATAATTCTTCCACCATCTAATGGATAAATCATAAGCATATTAAAAAGAAAAATTAAGATATTTACATATATTAATAGTTCTGTCTCTATATTTAATATTTTTTCTTTCCCTAATAATAGGAAAAGTATTATAAATATAAGATTAACTAATGGCCCTGAAAGAGCTATAACTAATTTTTTAATCGTAAGAAGATTAGCTTTGAGTATTTTTTTGTTGAAATCTATTGTATCTAATTTGAAAGAAACCGCAATTCCTATTGGTAATATTTCTAGTTTTTGAACTTTTAAGCCAAGTAATATCCCAGATAATATATGGCCAATTTCGTGAATAATAGCAAAAAGCATTAATAAAAGATAGATTTTTAATTGATTTGTTAAGCAAAAAAATAAAGCAAAAGCAAAAACTTTTAAGTTTATCTTTATTTGCATTTTAAATCTCCACTACAAGCCTTGGATTAACACAGACATCATCAATCCTTACTTCAAAATGCAAATGTGGTCCTGTTGCATTACCGCGTTTCTCCAACTTTTGCTATTTCTTGCCCTTGCTTAACTTCGTCACCGTACCTTTACTAAAAGCTTACTACAATGTGCATAAACTGTCTTTACCTTAGAATTTTCTAAAATTATATAATTCCCATAGGTTTGCGAACTTTTAGAAACTATAACTTTTCCATTAGTTGAGGCTTTTATGCTAGTTCCTGTATTTGCCCCTATATCAATCCCCTTGTGATATGTAGATACTATACTTGATGTAGCTTCTCTTGTCCCAAATTCAGAAGTAACAGTTCCGCTTCACCGGAAGTATAAAAGAATATTCCTTTTTTATTTTATCTGTTGTGCTTTCCTCTACATTCGTTGTATTTTTCTCATCTGTTGTTTCTTCATCTACTTTTGCCTCTAACCCTAAAATATTCGCATTAGTCTCTCCATCTATCTTTACTTGCTCAGCACTTCCTAGGTTTTCTTCGCTTTGTTCAGCATTTATTGCGTTTTCAGTAGTTTCATTTGTTTGATTTAAATCTTTATCTTCGCTATCCTTTTTATTATTTAATATATAGTTATTTATATTGTCTACTATTGCATTATATATACTCATAAAGTTAAAATCATAAGATATAAGTTCATTAGTTTTGCTGAGTGTTATCTCTGAAAAGCTATAATTAGTTGTATTTATTAGATAAAATATAAAATACATAAGTATACAAATTACAATCTGTAAGACCAATTTTTTAAATAGCTTTAAATTCTTTTTCCCACCACTTACATTTACAGTTGCTTTTTTTGTTCTGTCTCTTAAACTCTGTCTTCTTGCATATATCTCCTCTGCTCGTCTTATTCTTTCTTCTGGATTTAATAGCCTTTCCATTTGTTTTCTCTCCTATCTTAAATTTTAAGATCTTTTTCTTTAAATGTATATGTTTTGGAAAAGCTTTTTATAACAAATTTATTTATTTAAAAATACTGATAAACATACAAATTATAGCTGCTATACCGAATAGAATACTATATATTTGTAATCTCTTATATTTTAGATTTATTTTATTAATATTCCTTTTTGTTTCATTATTTTTCTCTATATTTTTGATGTAATCTTGCACGATATATTCCGCTTCTTTAATAACTGTATCATAAGTCCCATTTTCACTTTCTTCAGACTTATTTATTTTAGTATATTCTTTCTTTTTTATATTACTATTATTTTTAAGAATGACAATCGCTTCATCTACTATATTAGATGGCAAATCTTTCAAAACAACAATATTTTTCATTTGACTTATATCCATTTTTATATCCTCCCTTTTTGTATATTATTCCCATTTTTAGAAACTATATACAAATCAAGAAATTTGCTAATTTTATTTAGACGAAATAATAATAGATATATCATCTTGGTTATTATACTTTGTAATTATATCATTAGAAAAAGAAGCTATCTCATTTGACAAAATAATTATTTTGCAGTCATCTTTGATAAGCTCCTCTATCTTTTTATCTGTTTCTTCTGGCTCTTCTAATGCATACACATCAAAGCCTAAATTTTGAAAAACTTTAAAACTTTTTTCATCATCCTTTGTTTTTATCCAAGAAACTTTCATTTTATTTATCACCAAAAAGTATTATTTAAAATTTCTGGATTTTTTATGCAAGAATTAAGTAAAATTTTACATTATTCCTACATATTGTACATTGTCATAAATAAATTTAATTAAATCTTCTAATGCTTTTTCGTCATCTTGAATTTTAGAAATATCAATATATGAAATAGCTCCACCATTTGATAATTTTTGAAATTCTCCTTCAAATTTTAATCTTTCAAGAGTGTCCATTTCTTCTTTTTGATCAATGTGGTATGAATTTGTATAAGATTCTTTGTCAGTTACATCCTCTATCTTACCAAATTCTTCTCTATCTATTTTTAGAAATCTTTTGCACGCTATATCTGATGCTTCTGAGCAAAGCACGAAGCCAATACCTGTTTCCTCTTTCCATTTTTTTGTAGTATTTCTTAAATACTTCACAACCTTTATAGCAAATGATTTTCCTTCATCTTTAGTGTGTGAAACACCTTTTACTAATTTTGTCATTTCATAAAGTCCAACATAGTCAAGGGTTAAAGTAGAATAACCGATTCTTTAATAGTTTATCTATTTTTTCATTTTTTTCTAGCCTTGCGAGGCCTCCATATCTCCAATGTATTGGGCTTACATCTGATGAAGTTCCAAGAAGAGCGTAATGTTTACACATTAAAGCCTCTTTGCATAATTCTAATCTCTCTTCTAATAATTTCCAAAATTTATCTTCATCATTTCTTGCGATTATTCCGATCTGTGGTAAGTTTATACTAACAACACCTTGATTAAATCTTCCATCAAGTATATATTTTCCATTTTCGTTTTTCCATAATGATAGGAAATGTCTTGTTCCCATTGGGCAAAATACTTGACCATCATAATTTTCTCTTGATTTCTTAGCTGAAATATAGTAAGGATATTTACGTTTTGTAGAACATTTTATAGCAAGTTTTGTTAGATAATCATACTTTCCTCCATTTAGAGAGTTATTTTCATCTAGTACATATATAAGCTTTGGATATTCTGGCGTTACATATACACCTTCTTCATTTTTTATACCTTTAATTCTTTGTTTTAGTATTTCTTCTATTATCATACTATTTTCTTTTTCATATTCGCTATTTTCTTCAAGGTTCAAAAATAGTGTTACCAAAGGAGCTTTTCCATTTGTTGCCATTAATGTATTTATCTGGTATTCCAAAGTTTGTACCCCTGTACTTAGTTCAGACTGTAACATCCTATTTACCGTCTTTTCTACTATTTCTTCTGAAAATTTTTTATCTACATTTATTTCATCTACTTGGTTTTTGAATTTTTCATAACTTTTTCTTAAATACTTTCCTAAGTGCTTTATATTGACTGTCTGTTCACCATATTGGCTACTTCCTATTGTAGCTAAAATCTCAGTTGTAACTGAACATGCAACTCCAAATCCATTTGGACTTTCTATCATTTTTCCATTTAAAACTGTCCCATTATCTAGCATGTCCTCTATATTAACAAAGCTACAATTGTGTATAGGTTGCAAAAAATATTCTGCATCGGCAAAATACAAGATTCCTTCTTCATTTGCCTTTGATATTTTTTCAGGTAATAAAATTCTTTTGGTTAAATCTTTGGAAACTTCTCCTGCAATTAGATCTCTTTGAGTAGAGGCAGCAACAGTATCTTTATTTGAATTTTCACTCATAGCATCTTTATTTTTGATTAGTCCTAAGATTGATTCATCTGTTGTATTTTTCTTTCTTACTAATGCTCTTGTATATCTATATACTATATATTTTTTAGCAAGATCATATTTTCCGATTTCCATAAGCTTTTGTTCAATTATATCTTGTATATCTTCAACTAATATTCTTTTTTTGCCTAAATCTTCTATATATGCAATTATATTGTTGATTTCTTCTTTACTTGCCTTGTCGTCGCCTTTTACTTCGTTATTTGCCTTCTCTATTGCGATCTCAATCTTAGACTTTTCATAGTCTACGGCTCTTCCGTCTCTTTTTATTACCTTCATAGATTATCCTCCTATACAAAATTATTATATATATGCAAAATATATTTTTCTGTTGTTTTTGCAACAATTTTGTGATATTATATATAGGCTAAGACTTTTAGAGGAGATAATAACTATGAAAGATGATTTTAATATTGTAGAATTTACTAAAGAATTTTCTACTAACTGCTCTAAAGTGCAAATTAAAAATTTCGAAAAAGGCGAAACTATAACTACCTTTTTGGTAAATAGGAGCCAATTTTGTATATTACTTTCAGGCACAGCAGATTTAGTAAAATATGATTATAACGGTAATAAGATAATAGCAGAACGTTTTTCTCAATATTCGATTTTTGGTGAGATATTTTATAATATAAATACAAACAATGAGTTTATAGTAGAAGCAAAAGAAAAATGTCAAGTTCTACTTTACTCTTATGACGATATAAACGAAAAATGTAAATCAAACTGTAAATTTCACCAAACATTAGTAAAATATTTTCCTGATATAATTATCAGTAAAATAACTGACTTAACATCAAGAATAGAACTACTATCAAGAAGAACTACCAGGGATAAACTACTTGGATATTTTGATTTGCTATCAAAACAATATGGTAAATCTTTTACATTGCCATTTTCTGTAACAGAGCTTTCAAATTATCTCTCTGTTGATAGAAGTTCTATGTCAAGAGAACTTGCAGTTTTAAAGAGTGAAAAGTTTATTGAACAAGATAGGAGAAAAATAAAGTTATTGTATTAATAATTAAGAATGTAAAAAAAATGTTGAATTGTTCATATAATAATTGTATAATATATAAGAATGTTTTAAAATCTATAATATATTATAGAGAGGAATGGTAAAAAATGTCAAACGCAATAGACGATATAAAAAAATATAAAACAATACATTTTATAGGTATTGGCGGAATAAGTATGAGTGGTATCGCTGAAACCATTGTGAATTTTGGTATAAATGTAACAGGAAGTGATTGGGTAAGTTCTGATATTACAGATAGGCTTATAAAAAGTGGAATAAAAGTTACAATCGGGTCTGATTTAGAAATGGTCAAGAATGCAGATTTAGTAGTATATACTGCTGCAATTCCACAAGATGATGTAGAACTTGTCGAAGCTCATAAATTAAATATTCCTACCTGTGAAAGAGCTGTTTTCTTAGGAAAGCTAACAGAAGCTTTTAAAGAAGCAATTTGTATATCTGGTACACACGGAAAAACAACTACCACATCTCTTATATCACTTTGCTTTATAGAAGCTGGCTTAGATCCAAATGTTCAAGTTGGTGCTATTCTTAAACAATTAGATAGTAATTATAGAATTGGAAATAGTGATTATTTCATATTAGAGTCTTGTGAATATGTTGAAAGCTTTTTACATTTTCACCCTAAAACTGAAGTAATACTTAATATAGACAATGATCATTTAGATTATTTTAAAACATTAGATAATATAAAAAATGCTTTTGTTAAATATGTAAAACTATTACCTGACGACGGTTTACTTGTATTTAATGCTGATGATAGAAACAGTGAAGGTTTAGAGCAATATACAAAGGCTAAATATATAACTTATGGAGTTCAAAATGATAATGCTAATTTCGTTGCAAAAAATATAAAATTTGATAAAAATGGTTATGCATCTTTTGATGTATATTTCAATGGAAATTATTTTGATGCATTTACCCTTTGCATATCTGGTATGCATAATGTCCTAAATTCTCTAGCTTGTATCGCAGTATGTAATTATTATGGTATATCAAATAATGCAATAAAAAGAGCATTTCTTTCATTTACTGGTGCAAGCAGAAGACTTGAATACAAAGGCTCTGTAAATGGTGCAATTATATATGACGATTATGCTCATCATCCAACAGAAATTAGAGCAACTGCTGATGCTTTAAATAGAAAAATATTTAATGAATCTTGGGTTGTTTTTCAACCACATACATATAGTAGATTAAAAAATCTTCTAGATGACTTTGCAACAGCATTACTAGACTTTGATCATATCATTATAACTGATATATATGCAGCAAGAGAAAAAGATGTATTTAATATTTCTTCTAAAGATTTGGTTAATAAAATCACATCTCTTGGAAAACCTGCAATCTATATCAAAGATTTTAAAGAAATAGTTAGCTACTTAAAAGAAAATGTAAAAGAAAATGATATTGTTTTAACGCTTGGAGCAGGAACAGTTACAGAAATAGGCCCAATGCTTATGTAAAAAGTAATTATATTTATTTTTCAAGATGTTTGTCGTTTGCAGCCTACAAAATTAAAATTTAATAAAGTAGGCTGCAAAAGTCGCCCTTCGCTTACGCTTCGGTTGGTCGCTGGGACGCACATCTTTGCAAATAAATATAATTACTTTTTTAATATAGATTTTTCTAATATAAATTTTTAACCATAAGCTCTCCAAAGACTGCATAACCTAATGTCACATCATTAACCATTACATGAGTTAAAGCACCTATTAGCTTTCCATTTTGAATAATAGGACTTCCGCTCATTCCTTGTATAATTCCCCCTGCTTTATTTAAGAGTTCTTCATCTGTTATTCTAATTATCATACTTTTATTATCTAAATTGTTATTCACATAGATTTTTTCAATATCTATGCTATATTCCTTAGTTTGTCCATTTTGAAGTGTAGAAATCATTGTCGCATCTCCTAATTTTATTTCATTTCGTAAAGCAACTGGATAAAGCTTATTTGTATCAATAAATAATGAATTTGCATTAGTTAAATGTCCATATATTCCATAAGGAGTATTTTTATATATCTTGCCTATTGTAGGTTCTCCTTCAATAGATCCTTGTATTCTACCTGGATTTCCATTTTCACCTTTTATTATAGATAAAATATCAGCAGTAACTATTTCTCCTGATGCTATATCTATAAGCTGTTCAGTATCTGGATCTATAATGCCATGTCCTAAACTTGCAAAGCCTCCGCCTTTTGGATCATAAAAAGTTGCAGTTCCAACACCTGCTGCAGTATCTCTTACCCATAATCCAATTTTATATGTGCTATCTTCTGTTCTAACAGCTTTTATAGAAGTGTTTAAAGTTTCTCCATCTCTTATATAAGTAATATTCATTTCTTTTCCATTTGAAGAATTAATTTTATCTGTTAGCTCACTTGTACAAGTTATTTTTTCTTCATCTATCTTGACAATAACATCTCCTTCTTCTATTCCTGATCCTTCGTAAGGTTTATAGTCATTATTATCATTTCCAGAAATCTCAGACATTCCTACAACCAAAACCCCATTTGTATATAGCTTAACACCTATAAGATTACCGATTGGAACTACCTCTGTATTTTCTATAACATTTACACTTATCTCTTTTACCGTAGTTCCAAATAATTTTACATCTAAATTAATTCTTCCTGTACAATCTACATCTTCTAAATTTTGAACATCTGCTGCAACAGTTAATGTTTTATGGTTCTCTATTTTTTCTATGTTTGGATTTGTTGTAGATTTAGTTTCTATATTTACTCCAAATATTGTATTTAGTGTTAAAGTTTCACCTTCAAAAATTATAACATCTTCTGGTAAATTCGCTATATCACTTACATATACTAAGCAAATTAATAAAACAACCAATGTACAAAGAATTGAAATTTTCTTAAAAATACTCATAAAATTATTCTACCTGCCTTTTATTTCCTTAGTATACCCAAAAAAATATAAAAAAAACATGACTATATTTCAAGTCATATTTTTTATTTTTCTACTTTATCATTAGCAATATTTTGTTCAATATTATTTCCTTCATTTACATTTATATAATCAGAAATTTTTACTAATTTATATTTTTGCTTACCAAGAGCTGTATAATATGCAGTTTCACGTTTTTTCCTTTCACTTAAATTTGAATACCAACTTGCTTCCTCTTGGCTTGTAGGTAAACTTGCACTACTTGCACGTACCATACAAAAATAACATGCAGACGCAGGATTAGGATAAGTATATTTTATTTCTCCATCTTCTTCTAATTGCTTTATCTTAAACTCTGCTCTATTATGTCCAGTTATTGTTCCTTTTAATTCTGTGCATCCTATTCTATGATATTTTTGGTCACCATCTTCACTTCCTGTAAAATACAAAGTGTTTTCATCTACATACATAGAGTTATCTGTACTCGTAATTATTGCATAATCATTAAATATTGATGTTCCAACTGGAATTCCTTGCATAAAACTTATTACACAAATATTATTAAATATTTTATCCCAATCTTCTCCATTTAATATAGGTGCTCTAAAATCCATCCCTACTTCTTTTCCATAAATATTCATTGCTTGAAACAAATTATTATTAATTGATTTTTCTATTACGTCTATTTTTTCATCATTAAAAGATGAAGACGTACCTTGCAATGGAGAATTATTTTCATTTATATATAATTTGCTATAAGCCTCTGTTGTTGTTCCAAAATCTCTAAGTACTGTATCATTAAACCATTTAGTAAATGCATATGCTTCTTTGTAATAGTTAATGGCATCTGCATCTGTAATATTGCATCCTTTATATTCAGTTCCATCTGCTCTTGGATCATCAGTTTTAGTCTCTAAATATCCTGCTCTTGATTCATACCAATTTCCATTATCATAGTAAACTGCAACATAATTGTCTAATGAAAAATTGATTGTAAGTGTTTTTGAACCATTTGTGTATGTTTTAGTATAATATACATATGGTTTTATATCATGTACAAAAGTTCCGTCAGCTTGTCTTACAGGTGTATATATATAATATCCATCATACAAAGTGTATAAAAGAGCTGGGACATATGTCATGATTTGGCTCTCACTTGCACCAGCTACTCCTAAATTTGAAGCTAATGACTTTACAAATATATTAGAAGATGCCTCAATATCCTCCATTAAAGAATCTGCAACTGATGAATATGTATTATTATTAGTATTCAATTGAAATGCAGCTACTGTATCATATGTTGCATCTATTAGCTTACTTGCATATGATGCTTTAAGTCTTGCCGTATCTATTTGATAATTTACAAATATAGATAATATTATTATTACAGGTAATGCTATTATTACAAATATGACCAGTAAATTTTGTAATCTCATAATATGTATCTTTCTCCTAACTTTTAGTTTCTATACAAAGAATGCCTTTACCTATTAGCTTCTAATTCTACAGATAAAGACATCTAAATGTATCCTATTTGTTTTGATTTAACTTCCTGAAACTGTAACTACTCCTGTCTGAGACCCTACTATACTGTATGTATTGTTTCCAGCTAAACTATAAAAGAAATTTTTTAGCATTTGTGATATCGTAACATTATTATTTGAAGCACTAACTGTCAAGATATCTCCTTCTTTTAGTATATATTTATCATGTGCAGCAAGTTCATCCATTATTTGGGTTGTATACACAGAATAATATACATTTTCTCCAACAGTAGTTGATGATGTTTGAGTTCCTTTTTTTGCAGGATTTTCATCTAATACTTGTACTTCCATAGATATATCATATGTATTTCCAGTTGCAAATAATTTATTTACTAATGCATCATAATCCTGGATTGTTATTTTCCCTGTTGTCCTTGCGGTATTTACAAATTCAGATAGTCCTGTTGTAACAGCAAGTTGTGCAACATCGTCGTTTCTCTCTGCTATGGCCATCATTGGGAATATTCCTATCAATATAGCTGCCAAGAATATTGCGACTATCGTTATCAAAGTTTCTCCTTGCATTTTATAATCCTCCTTTTAGTTGTTTTTTACATATATGATTTCTTTTTTTATAGTTTCTTTTACTTCTCCGAAAGAAAATAATTTCTCTCCATCATTTGTTATATAAGTATTTGGGTCTACCTCTTTTATATATTCTGTGAATTTACTATTTTTATATTTTGCAATTAAACCGTTCACCGCAGCATGGCTTATGGTTAGGTCCAGATCTTTCACCACTACTACTATTAAAGTAGATGTGTGTTCCGCAATAAATCAGAATCTATTCTTCTCGATATTGTAGCCGGTGCTACTCTCCAATAACAATAAGCTGTTAGGTCACTTCCATAAGTGTTTCTTTCTTGTCCATATATTTTTTCAAATAATTCTTTCACGTCATCTTTAACAGCACTTGTAGTTTCAAATCTAAATTCATAAGGACTTGCTCCAACTACACTTAATACATTTTCATTCATGTATTCAGTAAATAACCTTTTTGTTGGATCAGGATCGCTCATATTTGTATAATCAACAATAGTTTGCCCCCAAGAATTGCATATAGCCTCTGTGTCTAAGTCAAATCTTGCGACAATTTCTTTTTTATTATTAATAGTATCTATTATAGTTACTCCATAGTTTTCTTGTGCATACCTATATATTACTGGTATAAGCTCATTTAAGCCTACTATACGACGTCCATTACTATCTATTATTGAATTTCCATCCACTGTCATTATTTCGTCTAAATCTTTATATTCATAATATTGGGTTTGGTCAGTTTCAGAAATGAGTATTCTAGAAGTTTCTTTTGCAAGTGATGTCATATTAAAAAGTATGGCAAGACCTAGCAAGAAAACAAATATTCCAAATGCAAGCTTTAAAGCATCAACAGCATTTTCCATAACTTAGAATACTCCTTTCTAATTTATTATTTAATATTATATAACCTACTTATTAAGTACCAGAAGCTGTTCCCCCTCCTGCTCCACCTGTTGTTCCTCCTGTTGATCCTTCTGTTACTATAATTTTGCAAATATATCCATTATAATCTCCTTCTGTATTATAGTTGAAATCTACTGTATAGTTTTTAGTACTTTTTAGTGAAGAGCCATAAGGACCAGACCATTCTAGTGGTGCTTCACTAGAACCTTTCTTTCCTATATATACTTGATATAAGCTTCTGACGCTAGATCCCTTTTGAACACCTTCATAATTTAAAAAGTCTGCATTAAACGATTGAATTGCTGCACTTTGCATAGATTCTCCTGCTTGTCCTGTAACATCACCTGCTGAGTTCATTACCATAACTCCTACACTTATTAATAAAATTGAAATTAAAATAGCTCCTGCTATAATTAAGGCTTTTGATGCGTTCTCCATAAAATTTTCCTCCTTATACTTTACTTTTGTTTAAATTTATATATTTTTTACATTTATCATGTAAAATAATACCTAATTAAAATTATAATTCAAGTTGCTTTACTATGATTTTGCTAACCCTTTTTTGAGAATTATATTCTATACTACTAAATTCAAATGGTGTAAGATTAAAATTTGTAACAAATCCATCTAATCCTGCTTTTTCTAATTGTTCCATTGGAAATGTTTTTTCTTCTATATCTCCTTTATCATTTTTTGATAGTAATATAACATTAACTTTTACTGATAAAGAATCATCTTCTACATAATAATTATTTTCATCTCTTGCAATTTTATTTTTTTCATTACTATCTATTGCTTTATTAATAATTGTTAATACATCTGTACCATATATTATATCTTTTCCAACATATTGCTCAAATTGTACATTAAATTTAGATATCTCATTTCTTTGAGTATTTTTGTCGCTTATATGAACTAGTACGATTGCAATTATTATTATGAAAATAACTAATATATATAAGAAAATCCTTTTCATAGTTTTGCCCTCTCTACATTATAACACTATGGTTTTTTTTATGCAATATATTTTGTCGATTTTTCTATTGGTAATTTTATCTATTAATTTATACTAAAAGTTTCTGTTCCATCTTCATTTATAATCATTTTTCCTATTTCGTCTATTCTTAGCTTTCTTATTCTTCCATTTGCATCATAAGCATCATTACCTATAACACACTGAAATACAGCATAACTTTTTTGTGATCCATTATTAACTACTGATTTTTCTTGCAAAAACATCTCATACTTGAAATTGTCCTGTCTGCCATAAGCGAAATTTGTTGTTTGTCCATATCTATTTGCTATAGAATTTGGAACAGTAATATCTATCTGATCGTCTTCATTGTTTTTATTCCAATCACTAACTAAATAAAATAATCTTACTACTTCTTGTACTTTTAATCTTCGTGGTGTTGCTAAATTTGGATTTTCATAACTATATTCATAAGCATAAGCTTCAAATTGACTATTAAACTCAGAAATCTGACGTTTCCTTATCTCTTGCCCATATTGTTCTCCTGTATTTGAAATAGTTATAAATTCATACGCAAATATTGAAAGGACAATTACACCTATTAGTATACCTGCTGCCATAATCAATGCTTTTGATGCGTTCTCCATTGTTCCTCCTTAAATCTAATCTTTGGTTTAGTTTTTTAAAACTTCCTCAAATTCTAATTTGCAAATTCTTCCGCTTTCGTTGTATGTTACATTTTTGCCATCTCCATCTATATCTTTGCACTGAAATGCTCTTCTTTTAAATTCAGAAAATGCTTTATATGTTAATGTATATTCTTTTTCTCGCTTTCCTAACCATCTTATAGTCTTGTGTTCAACTTTTTCTTTTTTATTTATCAATATACAACTTTTTATTTTTTCACCACTGCTTGATAAAGAATAATTTACACCATTAGTAAATATCTGTGAGTTTGGTGTGGTTTGTGTCCTCATACTATATTCACCAGTATTTTCATTTAATGTGTATGTTTCAACTGTCTCAGATACCTCTCTTTTTAGTCTAAATGCTATATCTACATAGTATACACTGCTAGGATCATTTGTGGCACCATATATACGATTGTTATCTACTGCTTTATTTAATACACTTATTATTTCTGTGCCATACATTAGTTTTTTGTTGTAGGAATCAAAAGATTCATTAAAATCTGCTATCTGTTTTGCTTCTGTGTCTTCACTAGTTCTATCAACTAGTGCACTTGTCTGTCCAAACATATATACTAATACTGAAATTGTAATTAGTCCTATTAGTACTCCTCCGAGCGATTATTAATGCTTTTGATGCATTCTCCATAGTTTTTATCCTTTCTAATTATATTACATCATTGAGCCCATAGTATTGAATGACGATGTCATACTCATTAATCCTATACCTACTAATGGAACTATCAAATATCCTACAAATAGTACAACCATAGGTGCAAATCCTATTGCTTTTCCTATCATTCCTTTTTTAGATATCAATTTTTCATTTGCTGCTTTTCTCTTCTCTTGATAATATTCTCTTTCTGTATCTAGCTCATCAAATGCTTCTCTTATTGGTATTTTTTCTACTGCTGCTTGTAAGCTTTCTACTATTGTTATTAACTGTGGATATGAAATATCATTTTTAAGTTCTTCTAATGCTTCCCAAGCACCACTTTCATAGTTATTTACACATTTGCTTATTGGTTCTTTGAATATATTTGCATATCTTTCTAGCCATTCTAGTATCATTTCAACATTTACTCTTTCAATTTTCATAAGCATTAGTATAATTGTTTGATATTGCATTACTTCATCTTCCATTTCAAGCTTCCTTAAAATCTTCTGGAAGTATAACATCCAAGTTGGAATCATATATCCGAAGTGTTGTAAACACTAATGCAACCAAAATTTCAGGCCATTTTACATATTCACTATTTATTGTTTGTACTTTTGTATATAATCTATCTACTGCTGCTGTTATTTCTTCTTCTGTTGCATCTGCATAGTATGTTGAATATCTAACTTTTAATTCTATATCTTTTTTTGTTGTATTAATTTTTCCTTTAAACATGTCCAAAAATTTATTATCTTGCTCTGTAAGTTCCATAGCATCTTTTGCCTGTTTGTCAGACATTGAAATCAGATCATAATCACTTGTTGGAGATGTGTATACATAATCTATTGAAACCACATGTATTCTATGCATTAAGAATAACGATAAAATAAATACCAAAATTGCTAATGATATTTTTGATACATATATCCATTCCATCTTATCTTTTGATGCTGCATCCTTTAATAAATTTGTTATCTTTTTATAGTCCTTTGTTCCTTTTTTTGGCATAAATAGATCAACAAATTTTTTAATTGGTGGTATTTTATATAGTTTCTGTTGCCACGGATTTTGTGCATCTTTTACGTTATTATTTGATGTTGTATCTTTTACTTTTCTAATTAATAGATAACATATAAATGTTAATGCTACAATAGCAATTTGTATGATAAATCCAAGTTTTCCATTATAGAAACTGCTTGTAAAACTGAAATTTGATAGTGACCAGTTTTTTAATGTCTCTATAAATAATATAGGCAAAATTGCTATAACTGATAAACTTTGAAATACATAGTCTAATTTATCCCTTTTTAATATTTCGATTTGCATTTCCTCTGTTATGTTGTTTAAGTTTTTTAAGTACTGTGATGCACCTGATTCTGTTTTCCTATCTCCAAATTCTCTTGTTAGATAAGATATTCCTGCAAATTCTTTTAGATAACTATTAGGTGCTATATCGTAATATTTTTCTAACTCTTCTTCTGGATCATCTGATATAAGTATTTCGTATATTTTTTCTCCCTGTCTTGATACTTCTAGTTCATCATTTTGTGATACTTGGTATATTGCTTCTTCAACCATATTGTATTCATGGTATGCATGTCTGATTTCTGAGAAAAATTCTACTTGCTCTTTTAAAAGTTTATTATCTACTTTGCTTACCATTCCATCCATAATAGTTTCTACCATAAATATCTCAAATATAAGTAATATAGAAAGTATTAAAAAGTTTGTGTGAGCTAAGGCTATTATAAGTATTGTCAATGGTACTAATACTGCTAATGCTCTTGTAAGAATTTCTGCTGCTTTTCTTCTAGTTTGGTATTCATCTTGTACACTAATTATTTCTAGTCTTCTTCTTAGTTTTATTAAATATCTTTTTATTCCAGGTACTTTTAAATATATCATATATAACTTTTGGTACAATATTTCTGATGAAAATTTACTTGCTTTTGTTCCCTGTCTTAACTCTCTGATATATTTCTTTTCGCCTTTATTCATTGCTTTATTTATAAGTATATAAGCAACAATTATAGCCACCAAAAGAAATACTGAACCACCCATTATGTACATAATCATCTGGTTCTTCATATATTCTTAGCACCTCCGTTCATTTCTATTTATGCTTTAGTACTTTTTCTTCTTGATTTAACTTTGTTTTTTCCATCTTCATCATCTGTTATTGGCTCTACTCCTGCATAGCCATCTTTTATTCTAACATGCCAATTGTCTTTAACAAATTTATCAAAATCCGCTATATCTGCATCATCCATGTTATTTCTCATTTCTATTAAGTTTGTGTCTGATATTTTATTTGTTAAAACATATCCATCGTCAATATATTCCATTATATTTACATATCTATATGTTTCTCTATCTGTTATCTTTGTAAAGTAACGTGTAGCATTGTCCATAAATTTATCTAGTTTTCCTTCTAGTGTTTTCTCATTTCTATGATCATATGTATATTCATTTTTATTTTCCACTGGAATACATTCTGTTATTCTCTCTATGTAACGTCTTCCTCTAAAATCTTTTACTAAGTGAATATCAAAGTTTAATACTTGTATAACTTGCTCTTCTGCTGTTTTTTCATCCTTGAAAACTCCTGCTCTTAACATTGAGTTTCTTAATGCTGTAACTAAGTTTGGGAATGTTTTTGCGTGGTGAGTAAATAATGTAAATTTAGATGCAACTTGCGCTGCTTGTATCATCCAAGATGCTACGGGGTCTGTTGCAACCTCTCCGAATGATGTTTACAGAACCATCGGTTTTCTTTTGAACATCTAGTCCCTCTTGTCCAGATACTGTTTCTGTCTCTCTAAATGAAAGTATGTTTCTTGTTGGGTAAATTTTTCTTAAATGTAACTCGAATGCTGTCTCTTGAACCCTTATGTTCATTGTTTCATATATATTTTCTATCATTGCCATAAGCATTGTTGTTTTACCACAACCTTGCTCACCAGTAAGTGATATTATTCTTGCTCCTTTTACTAAGAATTTTAATAAATCTATTGCTTTTTCTTTTCCGTCGCAAGTTATTATTTGCTCAAGTGTTGCACGTTTTACGTCGAACTTTCTTACGAAGAATGCCCATGTCTCTGACATTGAAGGTCTAACAACAACGACACGAGATCCGGTCTTTCATTTCATTAATTTTGTAACCATTTGAGTCTGATAACTGTCCTGGGTTATTGTATTTATAAATATTTTGGCAAACTCTTTTAAGTTCACTTTCTGATCCAAAACTTAAAAATGCTAATCTTATTGATTTACCTTGGAAGAATATCCATATACTGTCACAAGCTCTTGGAACTTTATTGTCTAATATTTGGTCTAGATAATCTCCATCTGTTTGTGCAACTTGGCTTAAAAAGCTTTCAGGAAGTCCAGAAACTCCTCCTGAAACACCATCTATGTTCATATCTCTTACTTCGTCTATACTGCTATATCCTTTGTAAGATTGGTAAATTCTTTGTGTTACAATATTTAATTTATCATTAAATGTTAATACTAAATCTTCCTTTTCATATATATCGCTTATTTCTTCTTCAGTTATTACATAACAAGGTTTTGCTTCTCCTGAGATGTATTTTAATGCTGCTAAATTGTATTTTTTTATAAACTCTGTTAATGCTTCATATCCAAATTGTTGTTTATATACATATAGCAATATATCAAATTTATCCTGCGCTGTAAGTAAAGATGGTGTATCAAATGGAATCGCTTTTGATACATTTATCTCGTCTACGCCATACTCTTTTGATAATAAATCATATATTAACTCTTTAACATATTTTTTATCATTAACATCTCCATATGTACAACCTTTTAATGCCTTTTTTAATTCGTATTTTTTATTTTTTCTTCTTTTTAATTCCTCTTCTGATAATCCTATATCATATAAGTTTATTTTGGTAATTTCATCTAGTCTTCTTTTGACAAATTCCGTCATTTTTTCTAATGTATATGTCTTATCATCTTGTTCTACATCTTCGTCAACTTCTTGATTTTTCCTAGCCATTAGTATTTTTACTACTATAAATGCTGCTATTGCTAAGACTAATAAAATTGCCAATAAGTTAATCAAATTCATACTAGGATTCCTCCTTACTTAGTTTATCAAATCCTCATTTGTAATTCTTGCATCTTATATATTATTGCTTCATTTGCTCTTTTTAGTTCATTTGTAAAGAATACTGTATTATCTAATGTATCATCGAAATTTTTAGATCTTAATTCTATAAAGAACTCAGCTGTTAATCCTTCTTGAATCGCTTCTGAATATAGTGCAGTATACGGTACTGTTAATATGGTTTTCTTTTCTCCTACTTCTCTTGTTATATTTTTTGCTGTATATTTCGATTCTCTATCATATTTATTTATTAAAAACATTGTTTTTTTAGGTAAAAGAATTTCTGAATTTTCCTTTATCTTTGTTATATTTTCAATTTCTACTAATTTCTGTTCCACATTGAAAATAATTATATCTGACATTTGCAAAATATCTTTTGTTGTTTGGTCTTTCATTCCATTATTTAAATCTATAAAAACCAAATCATAATATCTTTTTGATACATTAATTATTTCTTTGCAAATCTCATATAGTTTTTCATATTCTTGTTTAGCTGCTCCTTTTGGTCCTGATAAAATTTCTAGTCTATCTTTTAAAATTACTTTTGTATAGTTTGGAATCATTTCTGCTGTAAGTCTACCTGCATTTGCCATCTTTGCAACTCCTTCAATTCCTGATTCCAAATCCATACTATTTTTATTAGTTACCATTTTTTTTACTGTTTCTGCTTGTTCATTAGCTCCAAATGCATCTATTGCAAGTCTATCATTGTATTTTGTAGATAAAAATAATATCTTGTAGTTATGATCTAAAGCCATTTGAGTTGCTACTGCAATTGCAGAATATGTCTGTCCTGTTTTACCTGTATTATTATTCCAAAATGTTATAATAGCCATTTTTACGCTTTCCCTTCCAATTTTTTTATAAATTTTTTTATTACATTTGGATTTACATCTTCTCCAAAAACTACTTCCATAAAATACTCTAAACTTACTTTATAGTGACTACTTACTTTTCTCATTTTTATTCTTGATAAATATTGATTTTCTATCGTAACACTATAATTTGCAACTTCTATTGGAAAATTTAATATTACTTCGTTCCACTTAACATTAGACATTGATGCTAGATAATCTAAATACTCGTTTTCTTCCTTTGTCATATTAACCGAAAATAATATTTTTATTATATCATTTGCCTCTGGTAATGCTTCTAGCAATTCCATTCCTTTTTTTAGTGAGTATAAATCAAACCCTGTAACAAAACAGTTTTTGTCGTTTTTAGTTATATCATAGTCCTTAACTGCCTCTGCACTATCTATATCCAACAAAGCAATATCATATTTTAGTTCTGTTCCTTGATATGCTTGTATTTCTTCTAAATTTTTGAACCCAACTGCAACATCAAATTCTTCAAACTCTGTTACATATGATTTAGTTGGTTTGATTGCTGGTACAATATATCTTGTTTTTTGAGTTGTTGTAGAATCTACTAATAATACTTTCTTACCTGCTAAAGTTAGAATTTTTGCTGTATATAATAGTAAATCTAATTTATCATATGCTCCTAAAAAACCTATTGTCTTCATTGGTGCAACCTATCCTTTCTATTAATCTTCTATTCTGCTGGCACTGCCATTCCATCTATATATTGTTGTCTTGCTGATTGTTGTTCTTCAATTTCAATTTCAACTTTTTGTTGTACATTTGTAAGTCCATCTTCATTAAATCCGTTTAATGCATTTACAATTGTTTGTCTTTGTGCTTGTAAACTAGCATATCTTTCTGCCAAAGCTGTTTTTGCTACATTTGTTATGTTAGGATCTGAATTCATAAGTTGTACAACCTCACTGCTTGCTACATATGTAGGAGATGCAGCACTTTGAATTCCTGCATCAGAATATGTTGTTGCATATAATAATGATCCGTTCATTCTGTATGCTTCAACTATTGCATTACTCATTGCTAATATTTCATCTTCTGAAACTTTTATCCATATTGTATTTGCATCTGTGTCTTGTACATATTTCTTAGAAATTACTATATAATCTTCTCCTGATGGGAGTCTTAATCTAATATCTACATAGCTTCCAGCTTCTAATTGACTAGGTAATATTAGCATATTATATTCTTGAACTCTTACATCTGAACTTTCTTCTATTCCATCTTCATATATTAAATCAGTAGTCAGAATTGTTCCTTTTCCTAAGTTAACTTTTGCTATTGTTGTATCAGTCAAATAGCTTAAATCTGTAATAGCATTTGCTGGAATTCCTGTATTATCTAAATTTACTTTTTTGTATGATGTTCCAATATAGTCACCAGATTGTACATCTTGTGATAGTACATATACTGGTTTATATACTATTGATTCTTGTTCCTTTTTAACTTGCATTAATTGAAAAATAAGGAATACTATTACTAGTCCACAAATTAATAAAGTTAAAAATATTCCTAATAAAAATGATGTTCTTGCTTTTTTTTGCATTGGATTCATTGCCATAAGTTTTTCCTCCTTATATATTCTGGCTTTTGACAGAATATTATATCTTATGATTTATTATACAACAATTCATCACAATATACAATAAATTATCAATTTTGTAAACAATTTGTTAATTTATTGTAATATTTTTGTAATATTCTTGTAAATTATTTTTTAGCAACAATTTTTCGTTGATTTGACAAAAATTTCTTGTTTAATAATTATTTTTTTGCACATTCTAAATACTGAAAATCAAAAGTTTGTATTTTTGTTTTTCAATATTTACTAAAATATTAACTTTCCTAGGAGGTGAATTAGGTAATGGCAACATCAAACAATAGTAGAAAAGTAGTTCCAGAAGCTATGGACGCTTTAGATAAGTTCAAATATGAAGTAGCTAGTGATGTGTGTGTTAAAAATTTATTTATAAAAATAAACTTTCACTATCACCACTAGCTACTTCATTATTTATTATATACATATTAACTTGCCTTCTTATTTCTTTTATTAATAGTTTTACATTCTCTCATCTTATTATCTTCTTGTCTGCTAATATCATTTAATTCT
>CANRFH010000006.1 GCA_947629835.1 uncultured Clostridia bacterium
TAGATTTTGGTTAGATATTTAGTAAAAAATAAATTCTACCAAAACCTAAACCTGTATATTTATCAGTATTTTTAAGACATAGGATTTTTTAAATCCATTTAGATTTTGAGACCATCCTGTCTGCCAGTTCCAGCATACCTGCATATTTAATTAAATTTTATATAAAAATACATTTGGTTAGATTTTGGTTAGATATTTAGTAAAAAATAAATTCTACCAAAACCTAAACCTGTATATTTATCAGTATTTTTAAGACATAGGATTTTTTAAATCCATTTAGATTTTGAGTCGTGTGCGTCTGCCAATTCCGCCACTCGGGCTTAAAAACGTTATCTATATGATAACATTTTTTTATTATTTTGTAAAGATAATTTTTAGATTTCTATTGTTTTTCCAAGATAAGTTGAATATATATAAGTTTTGTCAACCTTTTTGCCTAATACTTTTTCTAATGCTTTTCCATATATTTCCAGTTGTCTTCTATATCTTTCTATAAATTCCTCACTTCTATTTAGGCTATCTGTTTTATAATCTACTAATATTATTCTTCCATCTTCTGTTATATAATATAAATCGATTATTCCTTGAACAAGAATATTTTCATCAATATCCTCTCCATAGGCTTCTTTTGCAGATAGGTTTATATAAAATGGCTTTTCTCTTTCTATCTTCTTTGCATTTTTTAATTCTTTCCATATATTTGAGAGAGTAAATTCATATATTTTTTTAACATCTATTGCGTCCTTTTCCTTGCTATCGATAATATTTTTTTCTTCTAATTTATCCAACAACTCTTGTATCTTTTCTTCGTTGTAATTTACTTTTTCATCTAATTTTTGTAAAACTAAATGCATTAGCGTACCTTTCTGACTAGCAGTTATCTTTGTTTCTTCTTTCAAGAATTTTGGTACATCATAGTCTAATGTTTCTTTTTCTACATCTTCTTCTACATTTTTAAGTTTTGTAACAGAAGTTTTTGTAAGTATATTATTTGCAATCTTGTATCCATATTTCCAATCAAGTTTTTCTTTAATTTCTTTTGAATCTTTGACCTTAATTTCGTCTAATTTTTGCATTAAATCAGATTCTTCAATAGTTTCTTCTTTCATCAAATCTTCTAGTAATTCTTCTTTTTTATATGTGTATATATTTAATATCTTATCTAATTTCTTTTCAGAATTTAAGGCTACAAATTCTATCCACTTCAAATAGCTTAGATTGTCCTGTATAATATGTTTATTTATCTTATCATCTTTTGTAATATTACTATACATTTGTAATGTTTCTCTCTTTCTAGCAATATTTTTTATATAGTCTTTTTCCATACCTGTAATGATAAGCTTCTCTTTTGCCCTAGTCAAAGCTACATATAGTATTCTCATTTCTTCTGCAATCATTTCTTCTTTTGATTTATATTTTATTGCTTCTCTTGCTAATGTATCATACCTTATTCCTTTTTCATAATTAATATATTTAGGGCCTAGGCCAATATCTTGGTGTAATAATATCGGATTAGAATATATATCCCTCATATTAAATCCTTTTCCTGTATTGCTTAAAAATACTACTGGAAATTCTAGTCCCTTACTTTTATGAATACTCATTATCCTTATTACATCTTCGTTTTCTCCTATTAGCTTTGCTCCTGTCATATCTTTATTACTTAGTTTTAGTCTATCTATAAATCTTATAAAACTATATAATCCCTTGAAACTCGTTTGTTCATACTGTTTTGCTTTTTCAAACAATATTTTTAGATTAGCTGTTCTCAATGCTCCATTTGGCATAAGGCTTACATAATTATAGTAACCAGTATCTGTATATATTTTCCATATAAGTTCATCAAGTGGCATATATTCTTGGCATTTTCTAAATTCGTCTATTTGCTCCAAAAACTTTGTTATTTTCTCTTTCAAATCTTCTTTTGCATCTTCTAATTTTAGATAATCTTGCATTGCCTCATAAAATGTCTTATTTTTGTTTTCTAATCTTATCTCTATCAATTCATTATCTGTAAAATTGCCAATTGGAGACCTTAGAACAGTAACAAGTGCTATATCATTTATAGGGTTGTCTATTATATTAAGTAAGCTTATTATAACTTGTATCTCAATTGTATCAAGGTATCCGAACTGTCATATCACAAAATACAGGCAAATTTAGTTTAGAAATTTCCTGTTCATAAATTGGAGCTATGCCCTGAGCTGAGCGAAGCAAAACAACTATGTCTTTATACATTATTTTTCTATATGTCTTGTCCTTATTGCATATTAAAGTTTCATTATCTATTAATTCTTTTATTTTATTTGCAACAAATTTTGCTTCTAATACTATATCCTCGACTCTTTCCGTTTCTTTTGCATCTTCTTCGCTATCTTCCTCATTTTGATAAACTTCTTCTTTGGAATCTATAATATGTAATTCCGCTTCTAATTTATTTCCCTCTGGGTACTCTGCTCCTAGATTTAAATATTCTTCTTCTGTATAATCGATGTCTCCTAGTTCTTTACTCATTATGTCATTAAAAATTATATTTGTTATATCAAGCACATTTTTTCTACTTCTGAAATTTTTAAAAAGTTGTATTTTAAGTCCATCATTTTCTTTTAAGTCTTTTTCTTTGTACTTTTCATATTTATCTAAAAATAGTTCTGGTCTTGCTCCTCTAAATTTATATATGCTTTGCTTAACATCTCCAACCATAAATATGTTATTTTTTCTTGATATTGCATTTAAGATATATTCTTGCACTAAATTACTGTCTTGATACTCATCTATCAATATTTCTTCATATTTATCTTGATACTTTTTAGAAACGTAATTTTCTCCATCAGATTTACAAAGTATATTTAAAGCATAATGCTCTATATCATTGAAATCCATAATATTTTTGTCTTGCTTTGCTTGTAAAAATCTATTAGAAAATTCTAAAACTAAATTTTTTACTTTTATTAATATTTCATACATATTTTGAATTTCTTTTATTGCATCATCTGAGTTACAAACTAAAATGTTTTCTTTTAATTTGCTTACTATTTTTTTTACTTCATCTCTTTTATCTTTTGCTTCTTTTTTTATATCCTCAGACATTTTTTTACTTCTAGTAAATGGCTTAAAATCTATACCATGTGTTCTATTATATATATCATCCCAGTTATCCATTGTAAAGGCTAACTTCATTTGAGATATATCTTCTGAAAGTATATCTATTATCTCATTTATATTTTCTTCATCTTTTATCTTTTCTATTTCTTCTTCTAGTTTTAATATTCCATCTTGCAAATCCTCTTTGACTTTTGAAAATAATATCTGTCCCCAAGTTGTTTTTTCAAAACTTATATCACTTAAATTAAACATTTCTACCTTTTCTTCTAACCATTTTTCTGGAAAAGGCATACTTTGTATAAACCTATATATTTCTAATATAAGGTTTTGTAGGTTCTCATCCCCTCTATAATTTGTATATATGTTTATAAGTTCTAAAAATTCTTCATTACCTGTTTCGTATTTTTCTTCAAAAAGATCTTCCAAAGTTTCTTGTTTTAAGATTTCTATTTCAGTGTTATCTGCTATTTTAAGATTTGGAGATATTCCTATTTCAAAGAAATTATTTTTAACCACATCTAAGCAAAATGAGTCTATTGTACAAATATTTGCTTTTGAAAGAAGAGTGATTTGTTTTTGTAGATGCATATCTTCTGGGTTTTTTTCGATATTTTCATATATGGCATCTAATATCCTAGCTCTCATTTCAGAAGCTGCACTTTTTGTAAATGTAACTACTAATATTTTGTCTATATCTATTTTTTCATTTATTATTTTATTAATTATTCTCTCAACTAATACTGCTGTTTTTCCACTTCCAGCAGCTGCTGCAACTAATATGTTTTCTCCCTTTTCTTTAATTGCAAGAAGTTGCTCTTTAGTCCATTTTACTTCACCCATAAGTGCCTCCTATATTTAATATATATTAATATATCACATTATCTTTCTTTTTTCTACATTTATGGGTAAAATAAATATGGGTAAAATAAATGAGCCCCAAATAAGGCTCACTGTATATTTTTTCATTTTACATAAAGCACAACACGGAAGCCGAAGTTAACATACATCTCAGCTGTGGACTCATGATGACCAATGCGACAGCAAAGCGGATAAGGAGTACCATCGTCAAGAAAGCTACCACCACGAAGCACAGCAAACGAACCGTTGTTCTTTTGTACTGGGCTTGATACTGTACTGCTAGCAGGTGTTTCTTTATGGTTTCCAACTTCGGTTGTCCACTCCCACATATTTCCCGCTAAGTCATATATATTCTTTAATTTAAAATTCTCTACACTTCCTGTTGGTAATTCATATCTTGGCCAATATGTGTGGTTTGTGTTATTCTCAATACCTGTATCTGCATAATCATTGGCTTTGCCAGTATCTGATGTATTTGTTACTGCTTCACTCTTTAATGTAATAGTTCCATAGCTAAATCTTTTCGCACATAACCAATGATCCGTCCAATCCGGAGATTGATGTTGTGCCCAAATATGTTTTGCATACAACCCAGTGTATTGTATCCCTGTATTATTATAATTTCCATATTTGATACTATTTGTTACATCTACTCCGTCTTTTGCTATCCAATTTGTTACTGTATCCCATGCTGCTCCATCTACAAGTTTACTTTGTACTGAATCACTATAATTAGAACCTCCGTTATATGTTACATCGTCACCATACATACTTTCTGCAACTGTCTTTGCATTCGACTGGGTTATAAAGTTCCAACTAAATACTCCTTTTTTACTTACTGGCTTTTGATTAATTACATTTAGATGTTGTTGTGCCTCACTATAACTATTTACATAGCTAGTTCCTGCTTGTATTTTTATCTCAGGATTTCCGTTCCATCCTGCTTCATATCTTCCTATATAAAATCCTCCATATTTTTTTACACTTTTATTTCCATAGCTGTTGTCATCTTTTGATGCCTCGTCCGTCCAGTCTGTATATTTTGTATAATTATATGTTGACCAGTTATCTTTATCTTTCTTTACTCCTTTTGTGTCATCGTCTGATTCATTTGTTTTTATATAAGTATGCTTTTCATATTTTTGAACATCTTCTGATGTTCCTGCTGGTTTTGTTTCTCCTACATAGCATGGCACCCATACAAATTCATTTCCATCATTATCTTGTATTACTAGTCCATCTTCTACAAATTGTTCTGATGGTTTTGTCGATACTTTAAATCCTTTTGGTACCATCGCTGTCCTTCCCATTGTATCTTTATAATTATACTTTATACCTGATTCTCCTTCTCCTGTGTTTTTGCTTTCTGTGTCATCTGTTACTATCACTCCTGCTTTTACTATGCTATCCTCTGCTACTGCTGTTCCTGCTGACAATGCCACTGTTTTTTGCATTACCTTATTTTCCTCCTCTGCTGCATCTATATAATTTTCTGCTGCCTTTGTTGCAAACCCTATTAGGTCTGATCCTATTACATTATTTATTGTTATTGCTGTTAATATGACTAAGATTATTATAGTGATAATTAATGCAATAAGTGTAATACCTTCGTTTTTCTTCATATTCTTTTGTTCCCTCCTATAAAATATTCTTGTTTTAAATGTACATTTTCTTAAATGATTTATTTTAATATTATCATTTTTTCACACTGGTGTCAATATTTTTTATTATTTTATTTATATAATACTTTTATAATTATATAAATTCGAGGTTGAGTATGAATAATTGTGGAAAGTATGAAGATAACTTAAATGTAATCGGTTCAATTTTGAGAGAGAAAAGAAAAGAGAAAAAAATTTCACTAGAAGCACTTTCTTCAAAGTTGCTTCTTCTTGGCATTAATATTCCTGTTACTAGTCTTCATAGAATAGAAAATAATCAGAGAACTGTTAGGGACTATGAAATATGTGCTTTATCTGTTGTACTTGGGATAGATGTTACAGATTTACTTGGTCCTATGACTGATAAATTCAAATCTTTTTAATTTTGTTATAAAAAAGGATTAGCTAATTTTAAGCTAATCCTTTTATAATTGAATATTCTTCCTACATTATCTTTCCTCCACCAAGAACTACTCCATCTTTATCATAAAATACTACTGATTGTCCCTTAGTTATTGCTCTTTGTGGTTCATCAAATATTACTTCTAGGATATCTTGTTGTTTATTTACTTTTGCTTTTGCAAAGGAAGCTCTATATCTTATTTTTGCAAATATCTCTTTATCCCATTTTTCAAAATCTACTAAAAAGTTTATTTCATTAGCATATAGTTTGCTTCCATATAGCTCTTTTTCTGTACCTACTATTAGTTCGTTTTTTTCTTTATTTAGTGCTATTACATAAAGTGGTTCTTTATATGAAATTCCAAGTCCTTTTCTTTGTCCTACTGTGTAATGTATAAGTCCATTATGCCTTCCTAATATTTCTCCTGAGCTAAGTACAATATTGCCAGACTTTGGCTTGTTTTGTATATTTTTTTCAACAAATGAAGCATAATCGTTATTAATTATAAAGCAAACTTCTTCACTATCTGGTTTTTCTGCAACTAAAAGTCCGTTTTCTGTTGCTATATTTCTTACTTCTTTTTTGTCTTTATAATCTGCAAGTGGAAATAATATATTAGGTAATATGTCTCTATTTATACTATATAAAAAGTATGTCTGATCTTTTTTATCTTCCTCAGACTTTTTTAAAACATATCCACCATATTTTTCACTATATTCTATTTTTGCATAATGACCTGTTGCAATATAGTCACAACCTAATTCTTTTGCTTTTTTGTATAGTAAATCAAACTTTATATATTTATTACATTCTATACAAGGATTTGGTGTCTTACATTCTTCATAGCATTTTATAAAATCGTCTATAACGTATCTTTTAAATTCTTCTTTAAAATTATATGTAAAATGTGGTATTCCTATTTGATTGCATATTTTCTTAGCATCCATAATAGTCTCTTGGCTGCAACAGCTACTACCTCTATATAATTCCAAAGTTGTTCCTATTACTTCATATCCTTGTTCTTGCAAAAGAACTGCTGATGTGGAACTATCTACACCTCCACTCATACCTAACAATACTCTTTTTTTCAATTTTTTCTCCTTTTATACAAAAGCACTAGTGCGATTCGCCCTAGTGCTTTAATTTTATACTTGTTCTTCTGGATAGACACTTACCTTCTTTTTGTCTTTTCCTAATCTTTCAAATTTAACTATTCCGTTTGTTTTTGCATAAAGTGTGTCATCACTACCAATTCCTACATTAGTGCCTGGATGTATCTTTGTTCCTCTTTGTCTCATTAATATATTTCCTGCTAGAACAAATTGACCATCGGCTCTTTTTACTCCAAGGCGCTTAGATTCACTATCTCTACCATTTTTTACGCTACCTTGCCCTTTTTTATGTGCCATAGTAATTTCTCCTTTCTAAAGTTTTATATGTTTTTAGAAATTAAGCTTCTACTTTTTTTGTTGTTGTCTTTGTTTCTGTCTTTTTAGCTGTTGATTTCTTTTCAGTTGTCTTACTTGTTGTAGTCTTTTTCTGTGCTGTCTTTGCTGTTGTTTCTGCTTTTTTTGTTGTCTCTTTTGCAGTAGTTTCTTTTTCTACTGTTTCCTTTGCAGCAGTCTCTTTTTCAGCAACTAATTTTACAGATGTAATTTCTACTTTTGTATAAGGTTGTCTATGTCCTTGTTTTCTTCTATAATTCTTTTTAGCTTTATATTTGAAAACAACGATTTTCTTACCCTTACCGTGAGCAATTACTTTTCCTTCTACCTTAGCACCTTTAACATAAGGAGTTCCAACTTCTACTTTTTTTCCGTCTGATACAAGGATAACATTGTCAAATTTAACTTTTTTTCCTTCTTCAGCGTCTAATTTTTCGAAGAATACTACATCTCCTTCTGATACTTTGTATTGCTTTCCACAAGTTTCGATTATTGCGTACATTATGAAAGCACCTCCCTTTTTCGTATACTCGCTAACCTTAAAATTTAGGTACCTAAACTTAATTAGGTTTTATGAACCTTGACTTATGCGGTTACAGTTAAATATTTTAGCATAATATTTCTGCTTTGTCAATGTTTTTTCGAGAAATTTCACCTAATTTTGTATAAAAATGGTTACTATTCACAGCTTGTAGTATAAAGTCCGCCAAATCTCGTCGGGGATTTTATATTTATTATAAATTGAACCCACGCGGGAAACGCCTACGAAGTTTCTCGGGGGTCTTCAATTTCTTCTAAATATAAAACCCCTGCGTTTGGCTACTTTAGATTAATAATATAGCTGTGAATTGTAACTAAAAAATAGATAAACCGGCATTTATTCTAATGCCGGTTCACTGGTCTGCATCTTGATACCGAAAAAACTGATTTCTTGATGGTCATTTTTTTTGATATAGTGTCTGCTGTTACAGCAAATGCAGGTAAAATAGTAGCCAATTTCGGGATTATTTATATCTTCTGGCATAATGTTTATTGTTACATTGTGTCCATTATGCTTCATAGGCATATAACTTAAATCCCTTTTTGTAACTAATAGCTTCTTACCACATTGTCTGCACTCTACCATCAATTCTTTTTCTTCGATAGTCCGCATGCTTAACCCTCCTTATGCTTTACTTTTACCAAGTTGGTATTTCATATAATTATATACTATTTTACATAAAATTGCAAATTTATTTCATAGCTTCATTTAATACAGCTGATAAATACTTCATACTATTTAATGCTTGATCTAATGTATTTCCTGTTGCTCCAACTTCTATTATTGATGCTGCTGTTGTTAAATGCTGATTATATCTTGAATTTCTTAGAATTATTGGTCTAAAAAGTCCAGGATACATCTTATTTGCTATTTCTTGTACTTTCATTGCAAATTGTAAATTTTGTTTCCAGTTTGGATGATAAAGTCCGTGAACCATTTGATCCCATAACAAACATTATTTGTGCACAAATGTCGTCTCCTATCTTAACAGTTGGTCCATAAGTATCTCCGCTTCCAATCGCATCTCTATGTAAATCTATCACAACTTCTGCATCTTTATTATCTTTCATAATACCTTCAAGTGTTGTTAAAGATCTTCCATAAGAACCGTTATATGCAGGATAATCGTGATATGTCTTACTATGAATTACCTGTTTTCCATATTCTTTAAGATATTTTTCTAATTCATCTCCAACTCTTGAAACTGTGAAATTTAAATCTGTTGTTCTATATACCCCTGTCATTTTATAGTTAAATTTTTCACTTGAAGTATAGCTTTCACAAGTATGTGTATGATATATGATAACTTTATTTTTGTTTTTTAGTTCATAGTTCGGTTTTAAACCAGATATATCAAGTTTTGTTTCATTTTTTATTTTTACATCACTCAATGTAGCATTAAAAGATTCTTTTAAATTTTTTTCGTCAATAACCTTTGTTTCTACATTTGTTTCTGGTAATTTTACCTCCTCGTCTTGTTCTATCTCTGTTTCTTGATTTTCAGTATTATTTATCTCATTTGTTTCTACATTTTCTTTTAAATTAGGTAACATTGAAAGCTCTACATTTAGTATTTCCTTTAAGTTCATACCTTTTATTTCAAATTCTTCTGTATCTTCCTGACTTGAAAAAATTGCTGCCTCATTTTCTAGGCAGTATAAAAAAGAGGAATTTTGTATTTTACTTAAAATTCCTTCTTTAATCTCATAACTTTTATTTTGCTCGAATACCTTTTTCATTCCTAATGATACAATAATTAAAATTGCTATGAAGCATATCATATATCTTATTAAATCTTTTAAATTGATTACTGCAATATTCATAGTTACTCCTTTTGCACATATCTAAATTAATTATATGATGCAAAAGGACAATTTATGAATATTAATATAACGGTTTCTCCTCAGAAATTATTGTAGGCATACCGTGTCCTGGATATACAAGAGTATCTTCTGGAAGTGTAAGTAATTTATTTTTTATTGAGCTTAATATATCCTCTTTACTTCCTGTTGGAAGATCATATCTTCCGATATGTTCCTTTAAATATAGTATCACCTGTAAATACTATTTTTTCTTTTTCTATATATAGAGAGCTTCCACCATTTGTATGTCCTGGCGTATGAATTACTTTCAATTCTATATCTCCAACATGTAAGATATCTCCATCATCTACACGAGCATCTGCTTCTATTTCTACATTTTTTATTCCAAGCTCTGTAGATAAATTTATATCTTTGTCTTTTAAATTTTCACTTTCTATTCTATGAATTAAAAGTTTTGCTCCTGTTTTTTCTTTTAGTTCTTCTAATGCTCCTGTATGATCTGAATGGCAATGTGTTAGATATATATATTTCAAGTTAACACCTAATATATTTAGCATATCTAATATTTTTTCACATTCACCAGCAGGATCTATTACCATTCCTTCTTTTTTATTTTCATCTACTACTATATAACAATTAGTGTAACTGCTAATTGAATTTTCTATTTTTAATCTTTTTAAGATCATCTAATTACCTTCTTTTTTAGTTATTTTTAAGCTAAAATCAAGAACAAATTCTATTTCTTTCTCTTAACCTCATAAACGCTATCAATTTTTCTTAATGCTTTTAATGCTTTATTTAACTCGTCAATGTTTTCTACTTCAAGCGTTATATTAGTTACAACTATTCTTTCTTTTGTAAGCTTAGAATTTATTTCAAGCATTGTTGCTTTTTCATTGTTCATTTCTTTTGCTATATCTGAGACTAAGCCATCTCTATCATTTGAATGTATCTCAATATCAACCTTATATGAGGCTTTTTCTGTATTAGACCATTCTACATCAATTATTCTATCCTCTTCTTGGAATAAATCTTTTACATTTATACAGTCTTTTCTATGAATTGATACTCCTCTTCCTCTTGTTATATATCCTATTATTTCGTCTCCTGGAACTGGGTTACAGCATTTAGAAAATTTAACTAAGCAATTATCTATTCCTTTTACAATAACACCAGATTTTGTACTCTTTGGAGCAACCATTTTCTTTTGAGCAAGTTCTTCTATTTTTTCTTCAATATTTTCCTCTTGATGCTCTTGTCTATATTCAAATAACAACTTAGATATTATTTTTCCAGCAGAAATTGTGCCAAATCCAACTGCTGCATACATATCATTGATGCTGTTAAACTTATATCTTTCTAATGCTGCATTTACATATTCTTGCTTATAAAGATCTGTTTCTGTCATTCCTATTCTCTTTATTTCTCTTTGAAGTGCCTCTTTTCCTTTTTCAATGTTCTCTTCTCTGTCTTCTTTCTTAAACCATTGTAAAATTTTGTTTCTTGCGCTAGAACTTTGTACAAATTTTAGCCAATCTCTACTTGGTCCTTTTGGATTATCAGTAGTTATTATTTCTACTATATCTCCATTGTTTAGTTTAGTTATAATTGGCATCATTTTTCCATTTATTTTTGCACCTGTCATTCTATGTCCAATTTCTGTATGCACATTATATGCAAAGTCTATTGGAGTTGATCCCTTTGGTAAAACTTTTATATCTCCATTTCTTGTAAATACATATACCTCATCTTCGAATAATTCTGTCTTTAAAGTATTTAAAAATTCTTGTGGATTCTGCATATCTTTTTGCCATTCCAAAGTTTCTCTAAGCCAAGAAAGTTTGTCATCTTCAACTATAACTGTCGTTTTCTTAGTTTTGTTTGCCTCTTTATATGCCCAATGCGCAGCGATACCAAATTCTGCAATCCTATGCATATCCCAAGTACGAAGCTGAACTTCAAACGGAATTCCTTTTGGTCCAATCAAAGTTGTGTGCAATGACTGATACATATTAGCTTTTGGAAGTGCTATATAGTCTTTAAATCTTCCAGGCATTGGGTTATATAGTTCGTGCACAACTCCGAAGTGCTGCATAGCAGTCTTTCACAGAGTTTACAATTATTCTAAGAGCTAATAAGTCATATACTTGGTCTAGTGTAATATTGTCTCTTTGCATTTTCCTATATATACTGTATATATGTTTTGCTCTTCCTGTTATTTGTGCATCTATTCTTTGAATTTTTAGTTCATTTTCTATTTGCTGTTTTATCTTTTCTATAAATGCTAATCTTTCTTCTCTCTTTTCATCTAATCCTTCTACTATTTCTCTATATTCCTCAGGCTCTAAATATTTAAAGGCTAAATCTTCTAGTTCCCATTTTAGTGAATACATACCTAAACGATTTGCAAGAGGTGCATATAGATCCATCGTTTCTTTTGAATTTGCTATTTGTCTATCTCTTGTTAGATATTTTAATGTTCTCATATTGTGCAATCTATCTGCAAGTTTTATAAGTATGACCCTTATATCTTTTCCCATTGCTAAAAACATTTTTCTGTAATTTTCTACTTGTTGTTCCTCTCTTGTTGTATATTGTAATTTTCCAAGTTTTGTAACTCCGGTCTACCATATTTGCAATCTCTTCGCCAAATTCTCTTATAATATCTTCTTTTGTAATTGAAGTATCTTCTACTACATCATGAAGAAGAGCAGCACAAATAGTTTCATCATCCAAATTAATCTGAGATAAAATATTTGCAACATTCAAAGGATGTATTATATAGTCTTCTCCTGATAATCTCTTTTGATCATTATGATTATCCTTTGAAAAATGATATGCTTTTAATATTAACTTTGTATTAACCTTTTTTCTACTCTTTTTTAAGGTATTGATTATATCATATATCGTAAGCTTTTGCTCTTCTTCTGCCATAAGTTTTTTTCACTCTCCTTATAATGATTTCATCATATCTTTCATATTAACTTGGATACTTTCCATTCCGTTGTATGAATTTATTTCAAGATTACCTACTATGTCAACCTTTTCTCCTATTTTATAATGATCTGCTAATTCTCCTAAATTAAATCCTATCGCATCTATACATAAATTATTATCACTTAATCTTAATTTCAAATGCTTTCCGTTTGTTATTGATCTAATTGATTGTATTTTAAGATTTTTTATAGAAAATATAGGAACTTTATTAGCCTCTCCAAAAGGCTCAAGCTTTTTAAGTTCTTCTATCTCTTTTATGCTAAGATTTTTTAGTTTTACTTCCATATCTATATTTAATATTGGTTGTGCTTCTTTTATATTTAAATTTTTTATGTATTTATTTATAGCTTCTTTAAATCTTGGTAGATTTTCTTTTTTTATACTTAGACCAACTGCCATTGAATGCCCACCATATTTTTCTAGAAGTTTACTGTTTTGGCATATTGCATTATGTAAGTCTAAACCTGGTATACTCCTTCCAGAACCCTTGCAGATTCCATTTTCTTCACATAGCAATATACTTGGCTTAAAATACATATCTGTTATCTTTGAAGAAACTATTCCTATTACTCCATGATGCCAATTTTCTTTTGAAACTATGATTATTTCATTATCTAGCTCGTTATTTTTGTTTATTTCTTCTAATGCTTCTTCTAGTATTATCTTTTCTTTATCTTGTCTTTGTCTATTATATTCATTTAGCTCTTCTGTAAGAAGTTTGATTTCTACTTTATCATTTGTAAGAAATAACTTTAATGCTTCATCTGCATAGCCCATCCTTCCACAGGCATTTACTCTTGGAGCAATTCCAAAAGATATTGTATTTGAATTTATATCTTTATATTCTGATGATTCTATTAAGCATTTTAAGCCTGGATTCCTTTGAGTTTCTATAAGTTTTAGTCCAAGTTTTGCTATAACTCTATTTTCGTCAATTAATGGTACTATATCTGATATTGTTCCAAGACACACTAGATCTAAATACTTTAAATATTCTTTTTCTTCTAATTCTAACTGTTTAGATAAAGCCTGAATTAATTTAAATACAACTCCAACTCCTGCAAGTTGATTAAAAGGATATTTGCTTTCTTTTATCTTTGGATCTATTACTGCCATTGCTTTTGGTAAGGTTTCTAATGGCTCGTGATGGTCTGTTATTATTGTATCAATTCCAAGTTCATTTGCATATTCTACATCTTCTATTCCAGAAATTCCGGCAGTCAACTGTTATCATTAAGTTTGTGCCTTCATCTGCTATTTTCTTGATTGCTTCTTTATTTAAGCCATATCCTTCTTTTAATCTATTAGGTATATAATATCCGAGGCTTTAAACCTCTTTCTTCTAGAAATCTTTTTAAAACTGTTGTACTTGTAATTCCGTCTACATCATAGTCTCCAAATATAACTACTTTTTCTTGTGACTTTATTGCTTTTATTATTCTTTCAGTTGCAATACTCATATTTGGCAATAAAAATGGATCATAAAAGTTTTTTCGTGTTGGATTTAAAAATATTTTTATCTTTTCGTCATCCAACCCTTTACTTTCTATAACAGACGCTGTAAGAATACCTAAATTATATTTTTCTGCAATTTCTTTTGCCTTTTCTATATTTATTTCATTATATTGCCATTTTTTGTTCATACTTTTCTCCTAAATAAATAATGCTCCCCAGATTTCTGGGGAGTGTATCCCTTTGTTTTAATTTAATACATCTTGAACTGACTCTGCTATAATTTTATTAACATCTGCAAGTAACACATTAAATTTTAATTCAATTTCAAAATATCTTTTTGCTAAATCATTTTGAATTAAATCAAGATATATTTTTTGCATTTGCTCTACTTTTTCTTTTTGTTCTTCTTGTCCCTTTATTGCCTCTACTTGAACTTCATATCTTGCTTTTTCAAATTGATCCATTTTTTCTTTGATTTCAGGATTATTGTTTAGTTCTTCTTTTACCTTTTTATAATCTAAATATTCTTGTGAACTTTTAAGCTCACTTGCTAATCTATTTGCTGTATCATATACGTTCATATTTTAACATCCCCTTGTTTGCATTTTATATATTTTGAAAGAAATTAGCTTTAAGCCATAGCTTCTCTTCCTCTAAACATAATAAGCGTACCTTTGCTCTTTTTCTTTTGCTTTCCGGCTTTTTCTTGTGCGATTTGATGTTTTTGTCTTTCTGCAACTGTCTGACATATAGCCTTCTGATATATAAAATGTGTATCTTGTGCAATTTTATTCCAATTATATATATTTTTTACTTTTGCTCTTGCATTTTTTGAAATATTATCCGCTAATTGATGATCATAAAGTAATGCTAAAATTGAATCTGCTATTGAATTTGGATTTCCTGCATAGCTTTTCATTCCATCTACTCTATGTTCAACAATTTCATTTAAGCCTCCGACATCTGAAACAACTGTTGGTATTCCTGCATACATAGCCTCTATAGCAACTAGTCCAAATGGCTCGTATGTGCTAGGAAATACTGCAACATCAGCTGATTTATACATTTTGTATAAATCTTTATAATTTAATTGTCCTGTAAAATATACTTTATTACTTATTCCAAGATAATTTGCTTGTGCTTTTAATTCGTCTAGCATTCCACCTTTACCAGCAATTATAAACTTTGAATCATGGTATCCATTCAAAATCTTTGGTGCTGCTGATATTAAATATTGGAATCCTTTTTCATACACTAATCTTCCAGCACACATTATTATCTTTTCATTATCTGATGCGAATTTTCTTCTAAAATCATAATCTTTCTCTATTCCAGAATACATATTCATATTAATTCCGATTTGGAATTACGCTTATTTTTTCAAATGGAAGTCCAAATAACCTTTGCATTTCACATTTCATATAATTACTATTTACTATAACTTCTGTTGCCTCATAAGTTAACATCCATTCTGTATCATTTATGTATTTTTGTGTTTCATCATGTATTCCGCTATTTCTACCGTTTTCTGTTGCATGCATTGTTGCACAGATTGGGATATCATATGCATCTTTTAATGCTTTTGCAGAATATGCAACTAACCAGTCGTGTGCGTGTATAATATCAAATTTTCCGTTCTTTTGAAATTATTTCACTAGCTTTTGCGACTAGCTTAAAATTAAGTTGCATTATCCAATCTATAAAGTTATTTGGATTTATCATATAGTTATCTACTCTATATACTTTTACACCTTTGTCTACTTCAAAATATGGTGAGTTTCCTTCCCTATAAGTTACAACTGTAACTTCGTGCCCATCTTTTATTAATCTACAAGATAAATCATATACAACTCTAGATATTCCGCCTACTATCCTTGGTGGATATTCCCACGTAAGCATTAAAATTTTCATAAATTATATTCCTCATTTCTTTAGTTTTACATATATATTGTATATTAACTTTTGACAAAAGTAAACAAAAAATTGCAAATTTATATAAAAATTTCTTAAATAAATTCGGTGTATTTTTATCATATATTTTAAATTAATTTTATATAGCAGAAAAAGCCCAGTAATACTGGACTTTTCTGTTATTGATGGACTCCCTCAATAGAGCATTCTTTCGATCTTGTCCCACTGTTCTGGCGAAAAGTTGGGAGAAGTACTCGTCCCTTCGAAGGATTCCATAAGGTCCTTTGCCATCTCGCGGTACCACTTAGGTACGTAGAGATCAGGCTTTTCCTTCTTGCTTACAGATGCGTTTTCCATGGTGTTTACCTCCAATAATTTTGAAAGAATTCTCTCTTGGATATTCCTTGCAAATATGCAAGAAATATATCAAGTTTTTATAACTTAATTATACTATTTATTATGTCAATTGTCAATTTTGTAAGGTATGAAGTAGAGTTTTTGTATTTTTATTATCAAGAAATATTTTTCAGCAAAATACGACATTTGGCTACTACATTTTATTCTTCTTTATTTCCAGCAAATACACTGCCTTTATATTTGTCTAAGATTTTGCCTAAATCTTTTGAAAAGTCTTTTAGCATTACTAGTTTTATGCTATTATCTTTTCCTTTTGCATAATCATCAATTATCTGTTTTAGTTGCTTAATATTTTTCATTTCAGGCTCTATTTCTTTTGTATATAGGTCTGCTCTGTTAATTAACTTTTCTTTTATCGTTACTATATCCTCATTACTTGCACAAGATAATCTTTGGAAAGTTTGATATACATCATAATATTTGAATATTGGTATATTCATACATTCTCTATCAAATCTTTCGTAAAATTCTTCCATCTTCATTGGGATACATTTGAAAATAGAATCTGCCTTTTCTATATACATTCTATCTTTAAGTTTAGAATTTAGTGTATGAAAATGTTTAAGCATTTCTTCTATATCAGGTGTTGGTTCTGCTATACCTATCGTATCTAATTCCTCTTCTACATTATCACAATATTTTGATACAAGTGAAGATATATTCATTCCGTTTATAAATATATTTTTGATTGTCTTCATATCATACTTTATTAAGCCTTTCCTTATGAAATAATCAAAATATATAAATAGCTTTACATTCTCAATTAAAGTTGTCTTTCCTGCTTTAACATCTTCTATGACTTCATCAATAATTCTATCAAAATCATCATCATCTATTTTCCAATATTCTTCTGTAAGAAGTCTTCTGTATCCTGGTAAATTTGATGTATCTACTGTATTTATTATCATTTCCATATCTTTTTTAAATGTCTTCATATCAAATATTCTAGTTCTTACATACATTTCAATAAATTTGAAGAATCTATATTCTGATTTAAAATTATAGTAATAAGTATTATCGAATTCTTTGATATAGAATTGTCTATTATCCATTAAAACTCTTGAAGAAACAAGTATAGCTTTATATTCTTCGTTATTTGCGATATTTACAAATTTATCTTTTGTTATCTTTCCTGCTTTTATTTCAAATGATACAGCTATTGTAAATATTAGCATAGTCTGTAATACTCTATGATTTGTGTTTGGATAATTCTTATTAACCATTTCAAATATTTTCTTAAAGTCATTTAAAGCGTGTTTTAATATTCTTAGGTTTCTAGTTCCACTCTTATTGAAGGTCGTTATTATAAGTCCAGTTGACTCCCTTAGAAATCTTATCAAGTCTTCGTTACTTTCATATCTCATCAAAAGTCCATTAATAATATAATCAAATTTTGGTTGATATTCAAAAGTTTCACCTATTAATTTTTCTTTTATTCTTTCATAGTCATTAGCCTTATCAAATACATATTCTATTGTATCTTGAATTTTCTCTACCATAGGCTTGTCTGTAACTTCTGTTAATTCTTTTTGTCTATCTAGTATATATGTTGCAATAAATGTTTTCATTTCTAGGTTTGAGCTTTTAAGTTTAGTAGATAATTCTTTTTCATTACAAATAATTATTGTTTTTATATGATCATGTTCTACGAAATTATTGATATATCCTAAAATATCTATAACATCTACATTTGCTCTTTCTAGGTCGTCGAAGCATAATACTTTATCATCAGTTGAGAAAAAGTCTGAATAATTGACTCTATCTCCATTTTGTGTAACACCAAAAAGGTTAGCCATATCAATTCCAGTTTTTGCATATTCTGGTATTTTCGTTATGCCATTTGCATTCATAAATTTTTTTAAGTTTTTATCCATAAGTTGGGTAGTTTCTATGAATAACTTTTTGCTTATTTCTTCTAGGTTTGATATTCCGGTAAAGTGACATATATATTGTTGTAAATGATCTTCCGGTTTAAATTCAAAGACTCTATTTTATTTCTTACTTTATTATTCCAAAAATATGTCTTTCCGCTTCCCCATTCACCGGTTTATCATAACAGCATAATCTGTATAATCTGCTCTTACATAATCCAATATACTTTCGACTAACTCTTCCATTTGCTCCTCCAATCTATATAATATTATTTTATCTAGCTAGGCTAAGCACTAATATTTCCTTTGCTCCATTTGTTTTTAACACACGGCTACATTCATTTGTCGTATTTCCAGTTGTATAGATGTCGTCAAATAAAATAACTTTTTTATTAAATATTATTTCTTTATTTTGTATTTCATATACATTTTTGACATTTTTTAGGCGTTCATCTTTATTTAATGAACTTTGCTCTTCATTGTTTATTATCTTTTTTAGAATCTTTTTATATTCTAATCCTTGTATGTGTCTTGCAATTTCTTTTGCTATCAGCTCACTTTGGTTGTATCCTCTAACATTTTTTCTTTTTTTATGTATTGGTACAGATATTATTATATCATAAGATTTTAAAATTTCATAAATTTTTTCATTATTTAATATAATTCTTGCAAAAGTTTTGTACATATATGATTTATCAAAAAATTTATATTCTAGAATTTTATTTCTAAAATCTCCTTCGTACTTTGCTAAATACATCTGCTTATCAAAATATTTATCTGTTACTTCCTCTGTTTCGAATAATAACTTCTTGCTTATTTTTTCTTTGCAATCTTTGCATAAAGAATTTGCATCAATCTTGCCACAAAACCCACATACATTTGGGTAAAGTATATCTAAAATATTTATTCTAAATCACCTCAAGTTTATATTTTAGTCCAGTATTTCTAACTTTTGAATCTGTATTATTTATCATAAATTTAATGATATCTTTATTTCCTACAACTATTAATAATTTCTTTGCTCTTGTTATAGCGGTATATAGTAAATTCCTTGTAAGTAGCATTGGAGCTGATCTTACTACCGGAAGAATTACTACATCAAATTCGCTTCCTTGTGATTTATGAACAGTAATTGCATAAGAATGTTCTATTTGGTCTAGTTCTGAAAATGCATAAGTTACAATTTTTCCGTCATAATCTACCTCTACACTTTCTGATATATTGCTTATTTTAGTTATAGTACCCATCTCTCCGTTAAAGATTCCTGAACTTATTTCTCCGTTTTGTTCCCAAGCTATATCATAGTTGTTCTTAATTTGCATGACAGAGTCTCCTTCTCTAAATGTAAATGCTCCAATAGACTTTTCTTCTTTTTTTATATCTTTTGGGTTTATAAGTTCCTGAATCTTTTTATTTAATTCCCTTGTACCTACATCTCCTTTTTTACTAGGAGTTATAATCTGCACACTATTAAAATCTTCATAGTTATCAAATTGTTTAAGTCCATCTTTATATAAAGATAATACAAAATTTAATATTCTTTCTTCACTTGTCTCTTGCACAAAAAAGAAATCCTTGTTTAAATCTTCGTCTTCTTCTTCAACAAAATGCTCTCCTGAATTTACCCTATGTGCATTAAGTATAATCCTACTTTTAGCAGCTTGCCTAAATATTTTGTCTAATACTACTACATTCATCCTATTCGAAGCAATTATATCTTTTAATATACTTCCAGGTCCTACTGATGGTAATTGGTCTACATCTCCAGAAAGCACCAATTTTGTTCCTTCATATATCCCCATAAGTAAATACTTCATTAGGGCTAAATCTATCATTGATGTTTCGTCTACTATAATTACATCTGCATCTATTGGTTGTATGTCAATTCCTTCATTTATGTATTTTGCGTCATCAATTTTTGATATTTGGAGAAGTCTATGAAGTGTTTTTGCATCTTCTCCAGTTGTTTCTGTCATTCTTTTTGCAGCTCTTCCTGTTGGAGCACATAGTACAACTTTTTTACCCTCATTTTTATATAAATCTATTATATTTTTTATAATCGTTGTTTTTCCAGTACCTGGTCCTCCTGTTATAACGCAGACATTATTTTCATTTACTGCATAAATTGCTTCTCTTTGCTTATCTGAAAGCTCTATTCTATTTATCTTTTCTATTCTTTCAAGTTTTGTTTCTATATTATCTATTCTTTTTCTATTTTTTACATTATCAAGAAGTATAAGCTTTCCTGCAATAAACTTTTCTGCTTCATAATACTCTGCAAGATATACCCATTCTTCTTCGTCTCTTTCCTCTATGACAATTAATCCCCTAACCTTCATTTGATTTAAAAACTCTTTAATTGTGCTTTCTGATATTTGAAGAAGTGTTGATACAAAGTCAGTCAAATTCTCCTTGATAACACACGTATGCCCATTATATGTTGCAAGAAGAAGTGCATATTTTATTCCATATATTATTCTTTGTTCGTCGTCAATATTTACCCCTAACCTTAAAGCCGCTTCATCTATTGTTTTAAAGTTTATTCCTCTTACAACATCTATCAATCTATATGGATCCTTCTCAATTTCTTCTATTGCATTTGTGCCATATAATTCATAAACTTTTTTTGCATAACTTGCACTTATCCCTATTTTTTCTAAGAAGCTTACTATTTTCCAAAGCTCTTTATTTTCTATAAAACTTTCAGAAATCTCAATTGCTTTTTCTTCTGTTATGCCTTTTATAGTGGCTAACTTTTCTGGTTCTTTTTCTAAAATATATACAGTTTCTTCTCCAAATTTTTGAATTATCTTCTCAGCTGTTTTTGGTCCTACCCATTTTATATTACCATTTGCTAAATATCTCTCTAATGCATCTGGTGTTTCAGGTATATTTTTCTTAAATGTTTCTACTTTAAACTGCCTTCCATATTCTTTATGTACAACATACTGACCTGAAACTGTAAGGTTATCTCCTGCATTTACAAATGGCAAGTATCCAACAATTGTTATTTCTTCTTCATCAGTTAACATTCGTGCAATTGTATATGAGTTTATTTCGTTAAAATATATAATTGTTACGATTTCTCCTGTTAGTGTATCCAAATTATATCTCCTCTATTTTTTAAAGTTTTGTGCTGCCTCCTCTATATTTTCTGCATTTACTATTGCTGTACCTATAACAAAAATATTTGCTCCTGATTTTTTTGCATCTTCTATTGTTTCTGCATTTATTCCGCCATCTACTTCTATATCTATATCAATATTATTTTCATCTATATATTTCTTTAAAGTTTTTACTTTCTCTAATGTTTCAGGTATAAGTTTTTGTCCTCCGAGTCCTGGCTCTACTGTCATTACTAAACACATATGTATATATGGTAAAAATTCATATACTTCTTCTATTTTTGTACTTGGTTTTATTGCTAATCCTACCTTTATATTATTTTCTTTTAGGTAATTTATAATATCCATTGTTTCTTCTTTTGAAGATGTTGCTTCCATATGAAATGTTATCATATTTGGCCCTAATCCAATATAATCGTCAATAAACTCTTTTACATCTTTTACCATTAGGTGTACATCAAGTGGAATATTTGACATTTGTTTTATTGAATTTGCATATTCTCTCATAAGACTTACTGTATCTTTTGGGACAAATTTTCCGATCCATTACATCTATATGAAAGTAATCTGTATGAGCAACCTCTAATCCATAAAAGATTCTCATTGCATCTTCCTTTTTTACATTTAATATTGAAGTTGATATTTCTACCATTTGTGTTCCTCCTCATATTTTAAATCATTATATATTTTTACAAAATTTTCATACCTCTTATTTGATATTTTTCCATTTTTTAGTGCATTTAATACACCACAATTTTCTTCTTTTAGATGAAGGCAAGATACAAACTCACAGTTTTTTAGATGCTCTCTAAATTCTAAAAAGAAATTTGCTAAATCTTTTGATGGTATCTCATAAATATCCATACTTTGAAATCCTGGCGTATCTAGTAAATATGAATCTTTCTCTATCTCATATAAAGTCACATCTGTTGTAGTATTTTTCCCCATTTTATTTTTCTTACTGATATCGCCTATTTGTGTTATATCTTTTCCAATTATTTTATTTGTTAGAGTAGATTTTCCGTACACCAGATTGTCCGAGCAAAAGCACTTGTATTGTTTTTTAATAGTTTTTGTACATCTTTAATTCCTTCACCTGTTATACAATTCGTTTTAATTACTTCATACCTGATAGATTTATATAGCTTGTATATTTCATCTGTGATCTTTTCATCTAAATCTATTTTATTTATAACTATAACTGGCTTAATTTTTAAGAATTCTGCATAGACAAGTTCTTTATCTAATACAAGTAAATTTGGCTTTGGCATTTTTGGAGAAATTACAAATATTATTTGAGAAATATTAGAAACTTTTGGCCTTTTCATATACGAGATTCTAGGAAGAATTGAATTTATAACTGCTTCTTTATCATCTATAACTTCAAACTCTACATTATCTCCGAACTGTAAGTTTTAAATCTGAAAGTTTTAATTTTCCACGTAAACTACATTCATATTGCTTTTCGTCTGAACTTACTATATATTTATTTGAAATACTTTTTATAACTTTTCCGTTTATATTAGTTTCCTCCTAAATCTTTTCTAATTTAAAATCTAAGTAATCTGCACTTACAAGTTTAATATCTATTCCGTAAGTATCTTCCTTCTACTACGTCTGCTAATGCTTCTCCGTGCAAATGACCGTATATACATTTCTTAACGCCATATTTTTGCATTAATTTTATAAAATCAGAATTTTCTAATAGTTCTTTATTTGTTGGAGGATAATGCATACAAACTATTATTTCTTTATCCTCTCCATATTTTTTTATTCCGTCTTGTATAGAAAGCTCTAATCTTATAAGTTCTCTATTAATTATTACCTTGTCTTCTTCATTTAGTAGTCCTAAATTCCAGCCTCTTGTACCTGCTATAATTTTTCCTTCAAATTCATAAGAATTGTTATGCAAAAAATATATATCTTTAAAATTATTTTCTTCTATGTATTCGTTAAGTTTTTTTAAACTATTCCACCAATAATCGTGGTTACCTTTTAGTAATATCTTCCTTCCTGGCAATTCATTTATGTAACAAAAGTCTTTATATGTATCTTTTAAATTCATTGCCCATGAGAAATCTCCTGGAAGTAACACTAAGTCATCTTGTTTTACTTTTTCTATCCAGTCATTCTTTATTTTATTTTCGTGATCTTTCCAATTATCTCCAAAAATATCCATTGGCTTTGAAGTATCGAAAGACAAATGTAGATCTCCTATTGCGTATATTGACATATTTTTGTTCCTTTCAACATATTTTTAAGTTAGGTACTGCATTAAGTGATAAATCTGATAAATTTCCTGCTAAGTAGTTATAATATGCACTTGATGCTATCATTGCTGCATTATCTGTGCATAGTGATAATTCTGGGAAATATACTGATGCATCAAGTTCTTTTCCAAGTTCTAAAAATCTTTCTCTAATATATGAATTTGCTGAAACTCCTCCTGCTAAGGCTAATTTTTTTATATTGCTCATTTCTAATGCTTTTTTAGTATTTTGGATAAGCATATCTGTAACAGTTTTTTCAAAACTTGCACATAAATCTTCTTTTTTTATATCTTTTTTATTATGATTTAAGTTAATTACTGCTGTTTTGATTCCACTAAAACTAAAATCTAGACCTTCTAAATGTGTCTTTGGAAGTTCTATATTTGGATTTCCGCATTTTAGCAAGCTTGTCCACTTTTGGTCCTCCTGGATATGGAAGGGACATAACTCTTGCGACCTTATCAAATGCTTCTCCGATTGCATCATCTTTTGTCTTTCCAAGTATTTTAAACTTTGTATAGTCTTCTACTTTTACTAAATGTGTATGTCCACCTGAGATTACTAAGCATAAAAACTCAGGCTCTAATTCTTTAAATGTTATATAGTTTGCTGCAATATGGCCTTCTATGTGATTTACTCCGGACAAGTGGTTTATTTAAAGCATAGCTTAAAGCTTTTGCATATCCAACACCAACAAGTAAGGCTCCAACAAGTCCCGGTCCATAAGTACACGCAATTACATCTATATCAGAAAAAGTCATATTTGCTTTTTTTAGAGCTTCTTCAGTAACCTCTGATATTGCTTCTATATGTTTTCTTGATGCTATTTCTGGAACAACTCCACCAAATTTTTCGTGTATCTTTATTTGTGAGTTTATAACATTAGAAAGAACCTCTCGCCCATTTTTTACAATTGCGACAGAGGTTTCATCACAGCTTGTTTCAACTCCTAGAATCGTTATATCTTTCATTTATGTTCTATCTCTTTCCTTCCACTTTTATTTAATTTGTAAATAACTGTACCCAATAATATGTACCTTGAAGTTTTATTACTCCTATTCCAATTTTTCCATAATTTTTATTTATCATATTAGCATAATGTCCACTAGAATTTTTCCAACCTTCTGAAACTGCCTTAGCAGTAGAACGTCCTGATGATATATTTTCTCCAGACGCATTATAGCCTATATTCATATCATCTAAAATTGTAAAGCATGTTCTGCCATCAGGTCTTGTATGTGAAAATTTCTTTGCATATGCAATTTCTACTGCTCTTGCACATGCAGCAACTGTTAAATTGCTATCAAGTGTCAAATCTTTTCTATCTGTAACTCCATCTATTTGTTTTTCATTTGCTTCTTTTCTATATTGATTTACGTATTTAAGCACATCATTTATTGATGAAGAATTAGAACTTTTTAAGCTTCTTGCCTCTGGTAAAAGTTCAGATGTTGATGCTTTATATCCTGTTCTATCATATTCCGTAGTAGTATAAGAACTTGTTTCTTTTTTACTCCCATCGCTATATACATCATATCTTTTTATTGTGTATGTATTAATTTTTACACCATATTTAGTCTCTGATTTAGTTAATTCTTTGCTTTCATCAGTTCCAGTTTTAGTAACTTTTGCTGTATTGCTATTTTTATTATTATTAGTGTTTGTATTCTTGTTATTATTTGAAGTAGTATTTGTATTCTTGTTATTATTAGTAGTAGTGTTTGTATTCTTGCTATTATTAGTAGTAGTGTTTGTATTCTTGCTATTATTTGAAGTAGTATTTGCTGTATTTGTATTTTTAGTTGTGCTTGTAGCCTTGCTAGTATTACTACTTGTATTTGTCGTATTAGTCGTATTTGTATTTTTAGCTGTATTTGTATTAGCTGTATTTTCTTCTTCACTAGTAACATTATTTGTTTCTAATAAATTTGTTTCATTTGAAATTATATTTTCTGCTGTTTCTAATATGTTTTGTTCCTGAGCTCCATCATCTACTATATTACCAAGATTATTTCCTCTGAAAAAGTAATAACTACCAAAACATGCCACTACAAATATTATTGCTAAGACAATAAAAGTTATTATTATTACTTTGCTTTTAGATTTTTCTTTTGTTGTATTTTTTTCATCATTTTTTTCCATAATATTATCCCCTTTTTATTTATAATAGACCAAATATTGATGCTCCTATGTGTATCAGTCCAGTATATAAAAAGTTAAGTACAGGTGAGATTATATCTCCTGCTAAGCCTGTTATCCATATAACTAAAAAGATTATATAGAATATTGATTCGTGGTCATAAATCCATTGTTTTGCATTATATGATAAGAAATTTACTAATATTTTTGATCCATCTAGTGGTGGAAGCGGAATTAGGTTAAATATTCCAAGTCCTAGATTAACAATTATTGCATATTGTATCATTGATACAATAATGTCTCCAATGCTTGTTTGAACAAATGAAGTTGCAAACTTAAAAATTACACAATACAATAATGTAAATACAATCGCAAGGATAAAATTCATTATTGGTCCAGCAGCTGCAACAATTGCTTCACCTGCTGTTTGTGAATATTTATGGTTAAAGTTTCTTGGATTTATTGCAACCGGTTTTCCCCATCCAAATCCTGCAAATAGTAGTAATGTAAAACCTATTGGATCTATATGTGATAATGGGTTTAAATTTAATCTATTTTGGAGCATTGGTGTATCATCGCCAAGTTTCGTTGCAGCATAAGCATGTGCAAATTCATGGAAACTTATCGCAACTAATACTCCTGGTATAGTGAGTAATAATATTACCCAGTCAAGTCCTGACATTCCCATTAATCTCATTAATACTAAAACTATTAGCATCAAATATAAAAATCTTTTATCTGAATAAAACATTCTATTCTCTCCTTATAATTTATCTTATGTGGTATAAATTACCAATATTATTATATTTATTAATAGAGCATTTGTCAATCTCTCTTTTAGAAGAATTTAAAATTAGAGCTATGTTTCTCATAGCCCTGTTTTTTACTAATTACAACAATTAATATTTTCTTTTCCGTCACTAACATTTTTGTCTAGCATATCTTCTAGTGTATGCCAAGCAAGTAAAGCACATTTTACCCTAGCAGGCATATTAGATATATTTTTAAAAGCGATTGCATCTTCTAATGATTCTTGTTCTTTTTCGCTTAGTTCTTCTCTTTTAATCATCTTTATAAACGTTTTTATAATCTCTTTTGCTTCCTTTACTGTCTTACCTCTTAAAGTATCTATCATAATAGATGTAGAACTTGTAGATATTGCACAGCCGTGTCCAGTAAATGCCATATCTTTTATTATATCTCCATCTAATTTTATTTCCAATGTAATTTCATCTCCACAATTTGGGTTATGTCCTTTTTCTTCAAAGTCTGCATTTTCAAGTTTTTTCTTATTATATGAATTCATACTGTGTTCCATAATCAAATCATTATACATTTCATCTAAATCATCCATTTTTATACCTCTTAAATCTAGTTTTTGATGTATTTTTCAAACATCTTATATGCCTTATTTAGGCCTTTTACTAATCTATCTACATCTTCTTTTGTATTATAGAAATAAAAACTTGCTCTACATGTTGAATCAATTCCTAAAAATCTCATAAGTGGTTGTGTGCAGTGATTTCCGAGAGCGAACACATACACCTTCACTATCTAAAATACTTGCTATATCATGTGGATGAACTCCTTTTATATTAAATGATATAGTACTTGTGTGATTTTCTTCGTTTGGAGTCATATATAAGGTCAAGTAATTTAGTTTAGAAAGCTCTTGTCTTGCATATTTGACGGCTTCTCTTTCTAACTTTTGTATTTTATCATATCCTAGCTTTTCAATATAATCAATTGCAGCACCAAGTCCTACAACTCCTCCTACATTTTGAGTTCCAGCCTCAAACTTATTTGGAAGAGGTGCAAATGTTGTATCTTGTTCATATACATACTCAATCATATCTCCACCCATCAAAAATGGGGTCATATTATTTAACAATTCTTTTTTCCCATATAAAATACCGATTCCCAAAGGAGCAAGCATTTTGTGTCCTGAAAATACAATAAAATCTGCATCTAACTCTTGTACATCTATTCTCATGTGAGGTATACTTTGAGCACAGTCTAAAACTACAATAGCATTGTTTTTATGAGCTTGTTTAATAATTTTTTTAACATTATTTATAGTGCCTAATGAATTTGATACATAAGTTATTCCTACAATTTTTGTATTAGAAGTTATTTTACTTTCTATTTCTTCTGCTGGAATCTCAAAATTTTCATTAATATACATATATTTCAAAGTAGCACCAGTATTTTTAGCTACCTTTTGCCAAGGAACTAAATTAGAATGATGTTCCATTATTGAAAGAACTATTTCTTCACCTTGTTTTACATTTTCCATACCATAAGAATATGCAATTAGATTTAAACTTTCTGATGCATTTTTTGTAAATATTATTTCTTCTCTATGCCTTGCATTTATAAACTCTGCAATTTTAGTTCTTGTATTTTCATAAATTTCGGTTGCTTCTACACTTAAAGTGTATGCACCTCTATGAGGATTTGCATTAAAATTTTCATAAAAATTATTAACCGCTTCAATCACTTGAATTGGCTTTTGAGTAGTTGCACCATTATCTAGATATGCAATATTCCTTTTTTCTAAAAGTGGAAAATCTTTCCTTATTTCATCTATATCCATTACAAAATCTCCTATAATTTTTGTTCTATTTGTTCTACTACAATATCTCTTATATTTTCATCTGGTATGTTTTCTATTATTTCATTAAACTGTCCTCTTACGATTAATTTTTGTGCTTCTTTTAGGCTTAATCCTCTTGTCATTAAGTAAAATAATTGTTTCTCGTCTACCTTTCCAGATGCTGTTCCATGATTTCCTTCTATATCTTCTTCTGTGCATAAAAGCACTGGAAGTGATATAGATTTTGCAGTATCAGAAAGTATTGTACAATATTCGTTTTCATCACCTTTTGCTTTTTTGCAATCCTTTTTGAAATCTATTGTACCTTTAAAATGTTTTTTTGATTTATCTTTTATTGCACCTTTTAAGTTCATATTTATATTAGATTTTTTTCCATATACTTCTACGATATAGTTTAAATCTAATAACTGATTATCTGTTCCTAAATAAATAGTATTTATTTCATTATTAGAATTTTCACCTTTTAAATTCGTGTAATAATTTGTTACACTATTTTTTCCACCAAAGTCAACAATAGTATATTTTACAGTTGAGTTTTCGTCTAAAACATTTTCTATTGAAACATAATTTTCAGTCTCTTTATTTAATAAGTTTAAAAATATTATGTTTAGATTAGAGCTATTTTGTGAAACTACTCTGATTTGGCCATTATGATAAAATTTGCCTTTACGATCAGATATATATTTTATAACTATTGTTGCTGTGGCATTTTCAGTTCCATCTATTAATATATCATCTACTAGATTTTGATTTTCTTCTGATAAGTTAAATTCTAATGTAATCTCTTTTTTATCTTGACTATCTACCTTTAAGTGAAGATTTACATTTGAATCATTTTCTATTTGTTTAGATAAAATTTCGCCATTTCCATATTTTAGATTAGCTTTATTTTTCTCCTCTATTATTGAAATTTTATCTACATCTCCACTTATATTTAATCCGCCAAACTTTTTTATATTTTTAGGTAAGCTAAAATCATCTATATTAATATTATTTATTTCATAATTCTTTGCTGTTCTTATAGGTGTTTCATTTAATATCATTTTAACATTCCTTTCTTTATCCTATACTTCCTTCTAACTCTAAATTAATAAGATTATTCATTTCTGCTGCATATTCTACTGGAAGTTCTTTTGAAATTGGATCTGCAAATCCACGAACTATCATAGCTTTTGCATCTTCTTCTGATAAACCTCTACTCATTAAATAGAAAATTGATTTATCACTTATCTTTCCTATCTTAGCCTCGTGTGAGAATTCTACTTCATCTGTTCTAACATCATTTACAGGAATAGTATCAGACCTTGATATATCGTCTAGCATCAAAGATTCACAAGATACATTGCACTTTGAACCCTTTGCATTTTCATTTATTCTGACTAATGCTCTATACGTTGCAGTTCCGCCATTTTTAGAAATTGACTTAGAATTTACTAGACTAGATGTATTCCTGCTGTTATGAACAACTTTAAAGCCTGTGTCTAAATTTTGCCCTTTACCTGCAAATGAAATTCCTGTATACTCTGTTCTAGCTCCTTCTCCATTTAATATACTCATTGGATATAGCATAGAAATTTTAGAGCCAAATGAGCCAGATACCCAATCAACCTGAGCATTTTTCCCTATAATTGCTTTTTTAGTATTTAGATTTAGCATATTCTTAGACCAGTTTTCTATTGTAGAATATCTTAAATATGCACCATCTTTAACATAGAGTTCAACACATCCTGCATGAAGATTTACTTTGTTATATTTTGGAGCACTACACCCTTCGATAAAATGAAGTGATGCACCTTCGTCAACTATAATTAAAGTATGTTCAAATTGTCCTGATTCTGGTGAATTTAATCTAAAGTATGATTGAAGCGGAATTTCTACTTTTACATTCTTAGGAACATAAACAAATGATCCACCAGACCATACAGCTCCATGCAATGCGACAAATTTATGATCTGTCACTGGAACACATTTCATAAAGTGTTGTTGTACAATATCAGGATATTCTCTTACTGCTGTTTCCATATCTGTATAAATTACACCTTGTGCAAGAAGTTCATTTTTCATACTATGATAAACGACTTCTGAATCATATTGTGCTCCAACTCCTGCAAGAGACTTTTTCTCTGCCTCAGGAATTCCTAGTTTATCAAAAGTATTTTTGATATCTTCTGGCACATCTTCCCAATTTCCAGTCATTTTGGTTTTAGGTCTTACATATGTTGCGATATCATCCATATTTAGCTCTGATAAATCTGGTCCCCAAGTTGGCATCTCTAGCTTATTATATGTTTCTAATGCTTTTAATCTAAAATCTCTCATCCATTCAGGATCATTTTTCTGTCTAGAAATTTCTTCGATTATTTCTCTTGTCAGACCTTTTTTTATTTTGAAATCATAATCATCTTTATTCTTTATATCGTAAATATTTCTATTTATCTCATCTAACTCTGTTTTCAATTTAGTTATCCTTTCATAATTTATTTAAACATTTTATATCCTTTTTCTTCGATTTCTGATGCAAGTTCTCCTGTACCTGTCTTTACAATTTTACCATTTATAAGTACATGTACATAGTCTACCTTTAATGAATGTAAAATCTTAGTATTATGCGTTATTATAAGTACAGCATTGTTTTTATTCTTGTACATTTCAATTCCTTTTGAAACTATATTTATACTATCTACATCTAATCCAGAATCTGTTTCGTCAAGTATTGCAAGTTTAGGATTTAATACTAGCATCTGTAAAATCTCATTTTTCTTTTTTTCTCCTCCTGAAAAGCCTACATTTAGATATCTTTCGCTATATTCTGGTTTCATTTGAAGTTCTTCCATATGTTTTTTTAATTCATTTTTAAACTCAAATACTTTTATAGGCTTTCCTGTAACTTTATTTTTAGAATATCTTAAAAAGTTACTTACAGTTATTCCTGGTATCTCCTCTGGCAATTGAAAAGACATAAATACACCTTTTCTTGCTATTTCATCTGTTTTTAAATTAGTTATATCAGTATCTTCTAAAATTATTTTTCCGCCCATTTTTGTATAAGCTGGATTATTTAATATTGCATTTGCTGTTGTAGATTTTCCAGAACCATTTGGTCCCATTATTACATGAATCTCTCCTTTGTTTATTGTTAAATCTACTCCTTTTAAGATTTCTTTATCTCCTGCATTTACATATAAATCTTTAATCTCTAACAATTTTTTTGGCATCTTTATTCCTCCACTATTCACTCTTCTTTATTTTTCTTCTTTCACATTCTAAGCATCTTTTATTTGCTATATCATAATTGCAATTTAACGTATCTAAATTTAATTGCTTATATACATATTTTGCAAGTTTATTTATAGTATTATCCGTAAGTGTTAATTTTATTTTTTCAGCTTCACTTTTTGCATCTTCTTCTGTCAAGCCCAATACATCTTTTAAAAATATATAGACAATATCATATGCTTCAAGTATCTTTTTTGCTAAATCTTCTCCTTCTTTTGTTAATTCTATTTTTCCATATGTTTTATAATTTATTAGTTTATTTTCCTTCAAGTTATTTATTGCTTTATTAACACTGGGTTTAGAGCAATTCATTTCTATCGCTATATCTGTTACTCTTATTTCTTGATTTTTTACTTGTAATATATAAATTGTTTTTAAATACTCACTTAAAGATTTTGAAATCATTTTATTCTCCTTTTTGTTAACTTCGGTTAACATTATAATACATTTATTAAGATATGTCAATGCTTTATCTAAAAAAAGAGCTATGTTTCCATAGCTCTTTTTTACTTATTTAATATCTTTTAATTAACTATATTATTCTTTTTTACCTTTTTTCATATAAGCAAAGTTTATAACTGCTCCAACTACACAAACTACTGCTACAACCCATAGAGTATCATTTACTCCTGTTTGTGGTAATTTTCCTTTTGCAGTTGTATCATCTTTTAAAGAATTTGTTGTAGTTTTGTTGTTGTCAACTTCATTTTTTGGTTTGCTTTGTTCCTCAGTTGGTTTCTTCTCATCTGATGGTTTGCTTTCAACTTGTTCGACTTTTTTAGTAATTGCTACTGTTTTAGTATCTCCTGAAAAATTAGTAGCATCTGATACTGAACTAACATTAACTGTAATATTTGCATTTCCTTCCACATTGTCTTTTGCTTTAAATTTTAAAGTTAAGAAATTGCTATTTGCTCCTATTTTGCTTGGAGTTCTATTTTCAAATAAGAATCCCATATTGCTTTCTTTAAAGCATTGTTCTCCAAGTGATACATCATCCCATCCTTCATTTGTATTTGATGATATTGAATTTGAAACATATTCTAATTTATCTTTATCATACTCTATTTTTCCTATAATAGTAACTGAAGATGCAGATGTTTGAAATCCTGATAAGTTAATTTTAACTGTAAATTCTTTACCTTGCTCTACTGTAGTTTCTGTTGCAAGTGCAAGATTTCCTACTGTTACATCAGCTGCAAATACTGAGCCAGTAATACTAACTATTATTAATGCTAAAATTATAACGAAAAGTTTTTTTAATTTAAAATTCATTTTTCTATACTTCCTTTCTAAAAATCAATATATTAAAGTGCTGATACTATATCTGTTCTCATATTTTTCATATCATTGGCATCTTGTTTTCCATCTCTATTGTAATCTGCTGCCATTTTAAATGCACCTTCAAGTGATTCTGATAATATTCCTATTCTCCAATTTTTAATATCATTAGCATCCATTAAGCCATCACCTGTCATATCTCCTGAAACAACAACCTCAATTTCTGTATATATGTGTGAAGAATTTGTATCATTTGAAATTCTTATCTTCATACCTGTTCCTAGTAATTTGCTTGTATCTGCAATAACATTTCCACTTGCATCTAAAACTTCAACTTTAACTCCTGGAACAGATTTTTCAGCTATTAAAGCTTGAACAGTAGTTACTGTTGATGGATGTATATCACAATATCCATTTCCATCTGAATCTGTTGTGTCAACATATTTGTCTGCCTCAGGTTGTTCTACTTGATAACCGTGGTCTTGGTCAATATCTTCCTCAACAATCTTAGAAGACATAAGTTTAACATATACCATTGTTGCTCCATCTGCTAAATCTGCTTTTTTAATATTAAATGAGAATGTTCCATCATCATTTTGTTTTATATTTTCACTTATAAGTGGAACAACTGTACTTCCAACTGCTATGCTTTCAATTGTTCTATTTTCATCTGGATGAATTATTATTGTAACTTCTTCTTTATCTTTCATATCTATTTTTTCTGTTTCAGAACCTTCATATGTTATATATCCACCTTCTGTACTTGCTAACATAAGTACTTTTGCTTTTGCTACTTCTGCTTTTGCTTCTTGTTCTTCTTGTGGAACCTCGATTCCAGCTATTGTAAATGGACTGAAAGAATTTACATATAGTATTAATCCTTGTGGAACTACCTCTACTGGAATTTCTTCATGTCCTGTTATAGTTCCTAATTCATCATAGAAATAATGGTATACTTTAAATTCTCTTTTTCCTGAAATGTAATCTTCATAAGTTGTTCCTTCTGGGAATCCAAGTCTTATTCTTACTGAGTTTCCTGTATTAACAACTTGTTTCTTACATAATTGCATTCTTATATTATAGCTTTCTGTTTTTGCACTTTTATTTTTTAATTCATCAAGACCATTAACCATATCTAAGCTTTCATCATCTGCAATTGTTGTTGTTGATAATGTTAATCTATGTGATAATTGATCTAAGTTAGCACCAGCAAGTTCTTCTGGTAAATCAACTTCTTGACCTTTCTCATCTTTTGTCTTCCATCCTTCTGCTGATAAATTTGATGTATCCAATAATTCAGGTTGTGCAAATACATTGCAATCAATTCCTTGACCACTTAATGCACAGAAATCGCACTTATTTCCAACTGCATAGTTCGCTGGCATAGGTGCTTTTTGGCTGTTGTGACCTACAACACCTTGCCATGTTATATCATAAGCTACTTCATTTGCTGAGAATTGGGCACTAGGTGTGAAATCAAATTCAACCCAAGCGTTTTCACTAGAACTTCCTAAATGATATTCAACATTGCTTATTTTTGATGAAGCAATTAAATCATTTCTCTTTGTTTTATTTGGTTTATATACATCAGTAATAGCTATATTTCCTGTGCTAGTTCCATCAGTTGTTTCAAAATAATCGTCATATTCTACTTTTACTCTATAAGTACTTTCAAATCCTAATTTTACATTTTGTGGTGGTGTAGCCTTCTTTATGTAAGGTGGTGCTTGATAAATATTACCTGTCTCGTTTATAAATGTTTTTGTTCTTTCCTCTAAAAGAGAAGCATCTCCTTTATAATATAATTCGTCAAGTAATGGTGCACCAGTTGCTTCATCAATCTTAGGTCCTTTATCAGCAACTGCGAATTGAACTAATTCAACTTGTGGCAATTTGAAATCTATATAGTTACCATACTTATCACTTGTTTTTTCTTCAAGAGCTGGATATAGTTTAGGAGTTATATATCCCCAAGGTGTATATGTCCAAGTATTTTCATCTTCATCAAATGTTGCAAAACGAGCTAACATATATTTTCCTTGTTCTGCATTGTGTGTATAATCTTTTCCATCATAGCTTACAAATAATCTAAATGTATCTTTTAAAACATGACCTGCGTCATCTCCTGCATGGTCTCCTTCTTCTACATAATCTGATGTGATTACTGTTACACTGAATTTTCCATCATCGTATTCCTCTTCAATTTCTTGTAAAGAAGATGTTTCTAGTGTTGGATATTTAAATTCAAACATCGATTGTGAGAAAATTCCTGATTCAATACGACGATCAAATAATTCAGCTGTTCCTACCATAAAGTATTTACGGCTTTGTTTATCTGAGTTCTCGTCATCATCATGAGTAACATCTACTCCATACCATTTTCCACCAATTTGTACATAGTTCCAAGCATGGTTTTCTGTTTGAGTATCTGATACTTTATATCCTCCACCTGCTACTATACAATTAATTCCTAAGTTATCTAATAATGCTTTATATGCTCTAGTGTAGCTTTCGCAAACACCTTCACCAAATTTTAAACAGTCATAAGCTGTTCTAGCATTACTATATTGTGTATCTGTATTGTAATTTTCTACTTCATATTCGAATTTATATGACATTTTGTTCATTTCCCAGTTATGGGCTGTTTTTGCTAATTCATAATCTTGGCTATCTTTGTTATCTTCATGTTGAGTTTCTGCTTTAATTTGTGTAATAGCATTTTCCATTAATTGATTATATTCATTAATTTTTGAATCTATATTTTCAGCATTAAATCCAGGTAAGAAATAATCATCTCTTTTTCCTCTACCTAAAAATGCAAAGTAGTTTCCATTTGAATCTCTAGTTACTCTTAGAGAAATAGCTGACCAATCAACCCAGAATACTTCTGGATAATCATATTGGAATGCGTCTCTTGCAGCAGTCATATCGTATAATAATTGTGTTGTTCCTGTTGCATATTTCAATAAGTCTGCTTCTTCAACTACTCCTTTTGCTATTAGGTTATAATCTTGACCTTTTTTAAATGTACCGTTTTTGTACATGTCTACCATTGCGTTATAAAATTTCCAAGCCTGTTCATTAAGCTGTCTACCATAATAATCTTTTGAATATGTATCTAAGCTTAAATCTTTATTTTCACTTGCAGCAATTGATATGCCTCCAAAGCTTAGAAAGCTTAATTCTGCTATAAGAAATGTTAAAACAAGTAGTAATGATGTGATTTTCTTAATTTTCATAAATTCATCCTCCTTTTAATGTATTTTTTAAATTATGTTCCCTAATTTAACTATCACTTTATTATACTATGCGTAAATATTCTTTGTCAACACATTTTTCTAATTTTATTTCCAAATTTTATAATAAAAAAAGCTATGTTTCCATAGCTTTTTTTATTACTCATTTTTACCACAACAGTTCTTATACTTTTTCCCACTTCCACATGGACAAGGATCATTTCTTCCTACCTTTGGTCCATTATTTACAACAGTTGTATTTACCTTTTGCTCAGCGTTTTGTTTCTTGTTAGGATCAGTAGAGCTTTCGAAGTTAATACTGTTTAATTTTTCTTGTGCTGCTTTTGTAATTTGTATTGTTTGTGTTCTCTTTATTTCTTCTCTTTTTTGTAAATGTAAGATTAATTTTACAACATCAACTTTTATATTTGCAACCATCTCGTCAAACATATCAAATCCTTCGATTCTATATTTATCAACAGGATTGCTTTGTCCATAAGCTCTAAGTCCTATACCATCTTTTAACTCGTCCATATTATCAATATGATCCATCCATTTTTGGTCTACGACTTTAAGCATAACAACTCTTTCTAGTTCTCTTAAAGCCTCTGTTCCTACTTCTTTTTCTTTGTTTTCATATATCTCCAAAGCTTTTTCGTTTATATAGTCTGATAAATCTTGTCCGTGTAATTCATTGGCTTTATCTGCTATATTAATTCCAAATATGTTGTTAATTTCTTGTATTAATCCTTCTTTATTTCCGCCTTCTTCTCCAGCATACATTGCAACTACATCTTCTGCAACACTCTTTATCATAGAAGTTATGTTATTTTTTAGATTTTCTCCATCAAGCACTTCTTTTCTTTGTTTGTATATAATCTCCCTTTGTACATTCATAACATCGTCATATTGAAGTACATTTTTACGAATACTAAAGTTTCTTCCTTCTACTCTCTTTTGAGCTCTTTCTACTGCATTAGAAATCATCTTAGACTGTATAGGAATATTTTCGTCAGCTCCAAGTGTTTCATATACATTTGTTATCATATCTCCGCCGAATATTTTCATTAAGTCATCATCAAGTCCTATATAGAATCTTGATTCACCATTATCTCCTTGACGACCGCTTCTACCTCTTAACTGATTGTCAATTCTTCTTGATTCGTGTCTTTCTGTTCCTATGATTTTTAATCCACCAGCTTCAATTACTTTCTCTTTTTCTTCTTTTATAGTTTCATCATATTTTGCTTTTAACTCTTTAAAATCTTTTCTTGCTTGCAAAATATCTGGATCATCTGTCTCATTAAATGTAGTAGCTTGTTCAATTAGCTCTTCTGGAACTTTTCTTTTTCTCATTTCTTGAAGTGCTAAGAATTCAGAGTTTCCTCCTAGCATAATATCTGTACCACGTCCAGCCATATTTGTTGCTATTGTTACAGCACCATATTTACCAGCTTGTGCGATTATCTCAGCCTCTTTTTCATGATATTTAGCGTTTAATACTTCGTGAGGTATTCCATCTCTTTTCAAAATATTGCTCAATTTTTCTGACTTTTCAATAGAGATAGTTCCGACTAACACTGGTTGTCCCTTAGCGTGACTCTCCTTTATATCTTCTACTACTGCTCTAAATTTTGCATCTTCATTTTTATATATTATATCGTTATGATCTACTCTTATCATTGGCTTATTTGTTGGTATGCTAATAACATCCAAATTGTATATCTCTCTAAATTCTTCCTCTTCTGTCATAGCAGTACCTGTCATTCCAGATAATTTATCATACATTCTGAAATAATTCTGGAAAGTGATAGTTGCCAAAGTTTTAGATTCGTCAGCGATTTTTACATTTTCCTTTGCTTCTATTGCTTGATGTAATCCATTATTGTATCTTCTTCCATACATAATTCTTCCTGTAAATTCATCTACGATTAAAACTTCTCCATCTTTTACGATATAGTCAATATCTTTCTTCATTACTCCATGAGCACGTAAACTTTGAGTAACGTGGTGAACTATTTCTGAATTGTCCAAATCGTTGAAGTTCTCTATATTAAAGTATTGTTCTGCTTTCTTTATGCCTTTTTGGGTTAGTGTTGCTGATTTTGCTTTTAAGTCTACTATATAGTCGTATTTTTCGTTGTCTTCCTCTTGATTTAAGTCTTTTATATCTTCCTCAACAATTACTTTTGGGTTAAGTCTTCTTACAAAATCATTAGCTTGTTTATATAAATCAGAAGACTTATCAGCTCTACCAGATATGATAAGTGGTGTTCTTGCCTCATCTATCAAAATGCTGTCTATCTCATCTACGATTGCAAAGTTAAGTTCTCTTTGAACTGCTTGGCTTTTATATATAACCATATTATCTCTTAGATAGTCAAATCCAAACTCATTGTTAGTACCATATATGATATCTGATGCGTATGCTCTTTGTTTTTCTTCTGGTCTCATTCCACTTATAACTAGTCCTACTGTTAAGCCTAAGAATTTATATAGTTTTCCCATCCACTCACTATCACGTTTTGCCAAGTAGTCATTTACAGTGATTATATGAACTCCTTTACCAGTTAAAGCATTTAAATATGCAGGAAGTGTTGCAACTAATGTTTTTCCTTCACCAGTTTTCATCTCTGCAATTCTTCCTTGGTGAAGAATGATTCCACCTATTAATTGTACATCAAAGTGTCTCATTCCAAGGACTCTCTTTGCTCCTTCTCTTACAACTGCGAAAGCTTCTGGAAGAAGATCATCTAATGATTCTCCATCTTGAACTCTTACTTTAAAGTCTGCTGTTTTATTTCTTAGTTCATCATCAGAAAGTTTTGATATCTCTTCCTCTAAACTATTTATTTTATCTACTAATGGCATAACTCTTTTTACTTCTTTTTCTGAATAGCTGCCAAATATATTTCTAAATAATCCCATTTATTTTGCACCTCTTTTTTTGATTTCTGTTATACTATATCACGTTTTTATGTATTTAGCAAGTAAATATACTATAAAAAAATCTTTATTCAACTATATCCATTAAATTACTTTGATCCATACCTTCTAAGTTATAATAAGTAGATGGAATAAGACCAACAATAACATTTTCAATTAGTACTACTTGGTTTGTAATGCTATCCTCGATTGTGTTATATGGAGTCAGAATACTAACTTTGCATTTAACATCTAAATAAAGCCTATGAATTGTTTGATTTATACCTTTGCTTTCAAATTCACTTCTTACATTAGTTTCAACTGTTCCAGTAGTTGAAAGTTTCATTGGAATACTTGGTCCCATACCAGACAAAAATCTAATGCCTGTCAAACTTCCGAAGTTTTATATGTACTTTGCTTCCAGAATTTTCGTTAATTTCCTCTTGAATCTTTACTGCGACATCTGATGCTATTGCATTTATCTTCATAATATTTGCTTCAAGCATTGATACATTTCCATCATCATCTCTATTTATTGTTACTAAATCTTCATAATTGTAGTCTTTCATTACTTCTGTTGTCATTTTATTTGCAATTAATGTTGCCTTGTTTCTGCTTTCATCTACACATATTTTATCAATTATTGGATTTATCGCATTAATTATCATAACCATTGCAAAAATTGCAATGGTTATTGTTAAAAGTATTTCAGATGTTATTCTTTTTTTAATATCTAGTCTTCCTCTAGGAAATCTATTAAAATTCTTAAAATTTATATATGGTAATCTTATTCTTTTTCTTGAATATATCTTTTCCATAATCTATAATATGCCTAGGGTTTAATTTATGTTCTACATACTGAGCATTTTGGTATAAATAACTGTGTTCCAACCTCTAAACTATCTGGATTTTCTATGTTATTTACTCTTACAATATCTTTTATTGTACTTTTATATTTTTTAGCAATTCTCCATAATGTATCACCAGGTTTTACAAAATATATAACCATACTATATGGATTCTCGTTATTTTCTTCTAATTCTTGTATGTTATCAATTACACTTACAGTCTCTAAGTTATATGAATTTATGCTCACTTCTAAATCTGTCTTTACTTCTATGTCCATATTGTCAATTAAGAACTCTTGTGTCCTTGGAACTATCTCTATATTTACCTTGCTTTCTGTATTTAATCCTTCTATCTCCTCGGTAAAATCAAATGGAATACTTCTTTCAAGAGTTGTTAAATCATCTTCATTGTTATTTGAAAGTACAAAATTAAGATTTAGCTCTCCACTTACTCTTACTCTACCGGTCAAGTACATTTTTCTCAGTTACAGTTGGTGTTACACTTACATCACAAATATTTGTATGATCAATATCGTCTAATTGTACCCTATCTCTTACATTTATTGTATCATTTGAATTTTTCATATTAATCAATGTACTTACCTTTGTCTCTTCAAAAGATAAATTCTTACTTGGACTATACATATCTTGTATTATATCTATGTCTTTATTCTCATAAACATTACAGAATATCTCTAATTCAATTTCAACATATATCGAATGTTCTTCTTTTGAATTTGGCTTAACAACAATATTTTTAAGTTTATATTTAACATCACATAAGTTATCTTCTGAAACACCAATTACATCAATAAATCCCATTACAGGTATTGTTTCTTCTACCTTTTTTAGTCTTCCTTCATCTGTTAGATATAGGATTTTAACACTAATATCAGCTTTGGCAAGTACCTTGTTATAGCTTACTTTTGTATCTTTGTTTATGATATTAAAATCAGTATTAAGTATTTCTGCAATAGTATCAGTATTTTCAATTATCACACTTTCTTTTGCATAAGCCTTACTTGAATTTTGACCTACTAATGAATTCATTTGTAATGGTGTTATTTGAAGCTGTATATCATCTACATTGTTAATTTCTTTGACAATTTCTTCATTTTCATTTGATGATACATTTACATTCACTTCTAAAAATACATTAAAGCTAACTTTTCTGCCATTTAATACTTTGCATTCGATTTTTTTGATTTCGATATTTTCATCTAATACCATTTTAGGATTCACACCTGGAAAATCAAGTATTTCTGTAAAGTCTATTGTAGAAGAGCAGCCTCTTATTCTACCTTCTTCTGTATCTGCTAAATACATAAGATATATATTTACATTTCCATCAAGCCTAATTTTGTCCTCCATAACCTCTTTCTTGTATATACAAACATTTCCATTTGCACTTATCTCACTTAGTATGTCAGGCTTTGTATCAGGAATAATTGTATCTCCTTGGACATTTATTTGGAATGTTTTGCTCCCTACAATTTTATTAATGCATAAATTCTCTTTCACTGCCTCTACCATTTATTTTCCTCCTCTTTATATTAGTTTTTCTTTACTATATATATGTAATCGGGACAAAAAAATTCCTATACAATAAAAATAAGTATAATCAATTTTATGATTATACTTATTTTTCGTTATTTTGTAATTTTTATACTTTCTATCCTAAATTTTCTAAAACGTCTTCTAATACTTCTGATCTAACTTTTTTAGATGTTTCTACTCTTGGTGGAACTACTGAGCAATAATTTTCTCCATCAAATATTTGAAGGTCTATTGTTCTAGTTAATACATCTGTATAACTGTATGTTGCATTTCCCTCTTCTTTATCATATTTTACAACAAATAAATTTGGATATGCTTTTTCCAATGTTGCTTCTTTTTCAAAAAATTTACTTCTTCCTAATGTTCCTTTTACTATTATCCTCTGTCCTACTTTTTCTTCTAAATCTCCTCTTAAGTTCGTGATATCATCCCTATAAATCATTTGATCACCTACTTTATTAAGATGACTGAATTATATCATTTTTAGCATAATTTGTCAAAAAATAAATTTATCTGTAAAGTGGATAATTTCCTAATTTTTTGGGATTTATTTAAAATTATTTTCTTGTATTACAATTTTATTACAATTTTGTAACAAAATTGTAATATTTTATTTTTTTCCTTTTGCAAAGCTTCCTCCAACTCTTTTTCCTTCATCTCCAAGTTCCTTAGAGATATCTCTCGCAGTTACTAATTTGTTTCTATCAGTCGTTGCAACTTTTTCTGCAACTATTAATGGATCCATAAAATCTATTAAGACTCTCCCTGGAGATGATGCAAAATTTGCTCCGAGAAGCCATAATAGCTTCAAAAAAGCTTTGACAAGCCCCTGCAAATATTACTAAGTCTTTATTTGGGTTTGAGGCTCTTTTTGCTTCTACGACAGTTTTTATGAAATACTTTGAATTTCTATAATTATATATATCATTATAATTTGTTCCATTTCTTATCATTCCGATCATGTCCAGTTATAATAAGTATATCTGGATCATATCTTCTAATTAAGCTCCTAATAACTTGTGGTTGTCTATTTTCAGCTACATTTCTAACTATGGCTTTTAGACCTAATCTATTGTAGTATCTTATTGACTTTTGTGTATATTTTCTATCTCCATCCAAATGTAAAATTACAGCATCAGTTACCCTTATACTTCTACTTTTCTTAGAAAATAAATTCTTACTTGCTTTGATAACCCTTTTTTTAATCTTTGTTTCTATTCCTCGTTTTTCTGTTTCTATCTTTTCTTTATCAATTTTTTCTAAATCTTCTAATGGGGCATCTGCTTCTATTCTATAATTCACACCTTTAAGTATTGCATAATTACTACCATTTGAATTTTTTATTATTCTATCTACATAAAAATAAATATCTTTGTTATATGATATTCTTCCAACTATATCTCCTTTTTTTATTTCCACTTGTCACACCTCTATTTTTGTCTATATTACATTTTATGATTTTTTCTGACAAATAGTGTGTAAGTAAAATAAAATCCATTAATCTCTATACTTTAACAGATATATTTAAGTTAGGTACCATAATTTATTTACATTTTTTCAAAAAACACTTGCAATTTTTCTATATTTGTGATATTATTTATATGAAATATAGTTTAATATAATATATTTTTAACTTTACTGATGTCTAGCATATGTTTGCTCGGCATTTGAGAATAGAACCGAAGCGGTTTTGGGGAGATATTTTACATAGATAGTAATTCCTTGCCTAACTTTTACACGTTTTGTCATTAACGTCCTCTCTGTCCTTACTCACTTCTCTCCTAAAACTACTATATTTCGGTTCGGTCCCCCTAAGTTCGCTTAGGGGGATTTTTTTATTCAATAAAAAAAGATAAAACACATAAAAGCATTTTACCTTTCTTTATTATTCATACTATTTTAACCAATCTTTATTTTCTAAATACCAATCAATTGTCTTAATAATTCCATCTTCAAATTTTGTATTTGGAATCCATCCTAGGTCATTTTCTATCTTATTTGCATCTATTGCATACCTGTAATCATGACCTTTTCTATCTTCTACAAAATCGATTAAGTCTTCTGGTTTTCCTAATCTCTTCAAAATTAATTTTACTATATCTATATTTCTTTTTTCATTATGCCCTCCTATGTTGTATCTTTCACCAGGGACTCCTTTATGATATACTAAGTCAATCGCTTCACAATGATCTTCAACATATAGCCAATCTCTAATATTGCTTCCTGTTCCATATACTGGAAGTTTTTTATCCTGCATAGCTAATTTTATCATATGAGGAATTAGCTTTTCATTGTGCTGATATGGTCCATAATTGTTAGAACAATTTGTAACATTAACATTCATTTTATATGTTTTGTTATATGCAAATGCTATAAAATCAGAACTTGCTTTAGATGCTGAATATGGACTACTTGGCTTTATTGGTGAAGTTTCAGAAAAATATCCTTCATCTTGCAAAGAACCATATACTTCATCAGTTGAGATATGTACAAATTTGTTAGTACTTCCCTCTCCCCATACATTTTTAACTGCTTCTAAAAGAGTATGTGTTCCTATAACATTTGTATGTGTAAATATAAATGGATCTTTTATGCTATTATCTACATGTGTTTCTGCTGCAAAATGAATAATACCATTTATATTATATTTCTTTAAAATATCTAAAATTAAATCATAATCACATATATCACCTTTAATAAAGGTTATTTTATCAATTATCTTTTTTAAATTATCTAGGTTGCCTGCATAGGTTAATTTATCTAAAACAACTACATTGCAATTTGGATATTTATTTACAAAATACTCTGCAAAATTTGCGCCTATAAAACCTGCTGCTCCTGTAATTAAAACATTATTAGTCATTATAATCCCTCACTTTTTATAAATCTTTAAATAAATCTGTGTTCTTTAATTCTTTTAAAGTAGGCCATTTAGCATCTTTTTCTGATGTTAATAACTCTCCTTCATTTATTTCATCCAAAGGCCATTTTATACCTATATCTTCATCATTCCAAGCAAGACCTCCTTCTGCATTAGGATTATATATGTCATCACATTTATAGGTAAACTCTGCTTCATCAGATAAGACTAAAAATCCGTGTGCAAATCCTTTTGGAATCATAAACATCTTTTTATTCTCATCAGAAAGTATAACACCTTCCCATTTTCCATAAGTTTTACTGTTTGGTCTTAAATCAACTGCAACATCAAATACTTTTCCTTTGATAACTCTTACAAGTTTCGCTTGTGTGTTTTCTTTTTGGAAATGTAAACCTCTTAAAACACCTTTTCTAGACTTAGACTGATTATCTTGCACGAAGTTATAACTTAGACCTATTTCTTCGAACTCTGCTTTACTATATGTTTCCATGAAGTAGCCTCTATCATCTCCAAATATTTTAGGTTCAATAATATATACTCCTTCAATAGAAGTTTCTTTTTTTTCAAAATTACTCATAAATTTTATTATTCTCCCAATTTGTTATTTGCTAATTCCTTTAAATACAATCCATAATTAGTTTTTATGTATTTGTCTGCAAGATCTGATAATTCTTTATTTGTAATCCATCCTTTTTTAAATGCAATTTCCTCAGGACAACAAACTTGAATACCTTGTCTTTTTTCTATTGTTTGAACGAAATTTGCTGCCTCATTTAATGCATCATGTGTACCTGTATCAAACCAAGTCATACCTTTTCCTAATTTTTCTACCTTTAATTTTCCTTGCTTCATATATTCTTCGCTAACACTTGTTATTTCTAGTTCTCCCCTTGCAGAAGGTTTTAAACCTTTTGCAATTTTAACAACATCATTTGTGTAAAAATATAGTCCTGGAACTGCATAATTTGATTTTGGGTTTTCTGGTTTTTCTTCAATTGAAATAACATTATTATCGTTATCCATTTCAACAACGCCATAAGCTCTTGGATCTTTAATATATAGCCCAAATATTGTAGACTCGTTCTCTCTCTCGTTTGCTTTCTTTAATACTTCTTCTAAATTTGCTCCATAAAACATATTGTCACCTAAAATTAGAGCTACATTATCATTTCCTATAAAATCTTCTGCAATAATAAATGCTTCTGCTAATCCATTTGGTTTTTCTTGCACTTTATATGTAAAATTCATTCCCCATTGACTGCCACCTCCAAGTAGCTCTTTAAAAGTTACAATATCTCTTGGTGTTGATATAATTAGCACTTCTCTTATATCTGCTTCCATTAGAACTGATAATGGATAATATATCATTGGTTTATCATATACTGGCATAATTTGTTTTGAAATTGCAAGTGTTAATGGATATAATCTTGTAGCACTACCGCCAGCTAGAACTATACCTTTTCTTTTTTTCATATATCTACTTGTATGATATTATTTTATCATACAACCTCCTTTTATTCTGAATAAGTTTATATGATAACTATATAACAAAATATCAGATTTTTCAATATTTTATTGAATATTTCATCAATAATTTACATATAGCTCTAAATACTTTCTTAGACTATCTTCCCAATTTGGTACTTCTATTCCCTCTTTTAAGATTTTATCCTTAGAAAGTCTTGAATTATTTGGTCTTTTAGCTTGTACAATATTCATAATCTTTATATATTCATCAGTAGTTACTGGATTTACTTTACATGCAATATTAGCTATTTCAAATATTTTCTTAGTAAATTCATACCAAGTAGTAAATCCTAAATTAGTTGAATGATATATTCCAAAAGGAATTTTCTTTTCTATTGCTTGATAAATAATATCTGCTAAATCATCTGCATTTGTTGGACTACCATATTGGTCTGAAACAACATTTATTTCATCTTTACTACTTCCGAGTTTAAGCATAGTTCTTACAAAATTATTTCCCCTGCCATAAAGCCAAGCTGTTCTAAAAATATAATATCTATCAATAATTTTAATTATCTCATTTTCTCCTGAAAGTTTAGTTTTTCCATATACAGTAACCGGATTTGTACTATCCTCTTCAACATACATTTTATCTAAACTTAAATTGCCATCAAATACGTAGTCTGTGCTTATATGTACAAGTATTGCCCCTGATTTTTTAGCAGCAATAGCTAAATTTTTTGGTCCTATGCTATTTATTTTATATGCTAAATCATAGTCTTCCTCTGCCCTATCTACTGCTGTATAAGCAGCACAATTTATAATATATTCTGGTTTAATTTCATATACTTTATTTATAACTGCATTTTCATCTGTTATATCCAATTCATTTACATCTGTACATATAAGCTCATGCATTTTAAATCTATCTTTAACTGAATTTGCAAGCATACCATTTGATCCAGTAACTAAAATTTTCATATTATCATTTCCTATTCTTTAATTTTGATTATATTATATTATATACTATTGCAATTTTCAATATAAAAATTTTACTGCATACTCTATTGCATACTTTATTGCATACTCATTTACATGTTTTAATTTCCTATGTATTGTTTGAAAATACTAATGTTAGTAAGATTATTAACATAAATTTTCATTTATCTTTTATTGCATACTTCTACTATTGCATACTTTTATTGCATACATTAAAATAACAAATTTGTTGTAACTATTCTTACAATTCTATTCTAAGAGTTATACCTTCTCCAAGTAAAAAGGGAGGA
>CANRFH010000007.1 GCA_947629835.1 uncultured Clostridia bacterium
AATAAATCAATACGATATAATTTTTAAATCTCTAAAATGCTTTGCCGTCCTATGTTTATGTAACTTCCGATATGTACTCTTGCAGTTTTGATAACGGATACTTTGTACTTAAATCGTTTACATAGAAATAATCGTGTTCATTAAAGAATAAGTACAGTTTTTCTTTAATAATTACTCTATGGGGCTCTACATACGCTAAATTCGTATGTTCAATAATTCTTAAACAACCATTTATAATTTTAGGTTGCTCATTTCCATTTAAACGGCACGCCCATTCGATTTTAGAGTATAATTCTTTACTCATATTGATTTCTTTTTTAATTATATTCAACATTATACCACAAAAACCTCCTTTTTTGATATTTTTCGTCAAAAAAATTTCCAACCCATAAGAGTTGGAATTAAGATTTTTGTGCTCATCAAATTTTTTTAATCTTGTAACTAAGTTATATCAAGACTTTCAAAAAGTTCGACGAAAATTGTCTGTGGTGGGCAGGGATGGATTCGAACCATCGTACGCTCTCGCGGCCAGATTTACAGTCTGGTGCCATTAACCACTCGACCACCTACCCAAAATATTAACAACAGAATCAATTATAATATTTTTTTCGTAATCTGTCAATAACAAATTCGAAAAAAATTACATTTTACAATATACATCTTGATTTTATGAAAACATCGTGATATATTATGCAATGAACATATATATAATTTTTCCAAAGGGATGTTGATTTAAAATGAAAAAGCAAAATAAGTTTAAAAACAGTTTAAAAGTTCAGATAAGTTCAAAGGAGACAAGAGAAACTTATCCAGAAGCAGGAAAAGATGCTGCTAAATTAAGAGCTTTCTATGAGTCAGATGAGGTTACAAAAAGAATACAAGAAATGGCAATAAAAATATCAGAAGATTACAAAGGAAAACCATTAGCACTAGTTTGTGTTGAATATGGAGGAAGACCATTATACAATTTACTTGTTGATAATTTGCACAGTTTAGGAGTTACCAATTTTTACCAAGGCTCAGTAAAAGTAGAAATTGATGCAACTAAAAAGTCGGAAGATAGAATAGAACCTAAATTTCATTTTGAATCAGGTATAGTAAGTGATTTAAGTAAATTAAATAATATGAATTTGGTAATTGTTGACGACCAAATAAATAGCGGAAGAACATTTGACTTTTTAAGAGAGAGATATTCAAAAGCTTCAAGTGTAGAACTTGCCACATTGATTGTCAAAGGTAAAGCCAAAAAGAGAATGGACGATATAAAATATTATGGCTTTTATACTAAATCAAGTACAGATAAATATGTTGGATTTGGTATGGATTATAAAGAACAACATAGAGAATTACCATATATTGCAAGAATCAAACAAAGAAAACAATATAATAGTAATAATTCAAAAGATCATGATTCAAGATAATAAATGTATAAGGAAATAAAACAAATTATGAATTTTATTAAAAAAATAATTAATAGAAATATAAGTGAAAAGCAGTATAAATATTTAATATATTTTTACTGCTTAATAATATCACTTATATTTTTATTTATATGTTCAAAAAGTTCACCGTTATATCCATTCAATAATTGGGACGACTCTAATTCATTTTTTACAATGGGAAAGGGTATGGCAAATGGTTTAGTGCCATATAAAGATTTATTCGAACAAAAAGGACCTATTATTTATCTAATACACGCAATATCTTACCTAATATCAAATACCACTTTTATAGGAGTATTTATCTTTGAAGTTATTTCATTTTCTATTTTTTTGTATTTTACAGCTAAAATAATGTTAATGTATTGCAGAAAAATACATATACTATGGGCTATGCCACTTATATCAAGTATAATACTTACAAGCTATGTATTTGTTGCAGGAGATAGCGCAGAAGAATTTTGTATGCCACTTTTGACAATTAGTTTATATACTTTGTTTAATTATTATAAAAATATTTACCCTAATAAAATGCCTACAAAACAAGTGATATTAGATGGAATACTTGCAGGTTGCGTTTTATGGATAAAATATAATTTGCTAGGATTTTGGCTTGGAATTATGGTAGCTTTATTCGTAGGGTTAATCATAAATAAAAAAGTAAAAGATGCATTTTTAACATGTATATATTTTTTAGCTCGGAATGCTAATTGTAACGATTCCATGGATAATATATTTTTCTTTAAATTCTGCTATGACTGATCTAATAAATGTATATTTTTTGGTAAATATATCTTCATATAGTACACAAACTCTATTGCCGTTAAGAATATTTACTGCATATAAAGAGGGAGTTATGCATGCAATAAAATTGCCACAATATTCAATAATAACATTAATAGGATATATTTATGTTATGAAAGATAAGCATATTATTCCAAATGTGCAGGGGAAAATTGCATTAACTTTAACAATATTACTTTCAATGCTAGGAGTATTTATTGGAGCAAATCATGTATATTATTTCCTAATACTAATGGTATTTATAGTTTTAGCTGTAATATTTATAGCTAAAATGATTGAAAAATTAAAATACAAAAAGATTATAAATGTAATTAAATATATGTCTCCATTGTATTTGATAGTAATTGTTCTATTAACATGTATATCAAGTCAAAATTTTGGCTATCATGAAAAACAAAAAGAAGATTTAGTTCAATACAAGTTTGCGGAAATTATAAAAGAAAAGCCTAATGCAACATTATTAAACTATGGCTTTTTAGACGGGGGATTTTATACAGTATCAAATATCGTTCCAAATGTAAAATATTTCCATAAGCCAAACATTGAACACGAAAGATTCCCTGAGATAGAAGATGAACAAAACAGGTATATAGAAGAAAAAATTACAGATTTTGTAGTAATAAAAGTAGCAAATGAAGATGATAGTTATAGTATCCAAAATCTATATAAAAATTATGAAAAACTTGATTCAGTATATGATATTGAAAAAAATAAATATTATATGCTATTCAAAGTTCAAAGCTAAATTTTTCAAAGCTAAAAAATTTTAAAAAATCACATAACATTACATAAATAAATAAAAAAACAAATAAAAGTTATCTAAAAAAGCAAGAAATAGTCTAAAAAACAAGACTATTTCTTTTTTTGTGTCCAATAAAACGACAGTATTTTAAAAAAAGACGAACTATAATTAATAGTGAAATGAGGAGGTGGTGCGAAGGGAAATGACTATATATTTAGATGTAGTCTTTATAGAAAATATATGTATGAATAGCATTATTTTATTTGCAACAGGACTAGTCACAAAAACCAAATGTAAAATAATTAGAAATCTCATATCTAGCACAATTGGAGCAGTTTATGTTATTGGGGCATATATAACCAATAATGAGCTCTATACAAATTCGATAGTAAAAATTGGACTGTCAATTACTATGGTATATATAGCATTTTACCCAAACAATATAAAATCAGCTTTTAAATATATAGTAATATTTTATCTTACATCATTTGTATTTGGAGGATGTGCATTCGCTCTGCTTTACTACATAAAACCACAAAACATTTTCTACAACAATAGTCGGATTACTTTCAGGAACATATCCAATAAAAATAGCTTTTTTAGGAGCAATGATAGGACTTATTATTTTAAGTATTTCTTTTAAACTTATAAAAAACAGGCTTAAAAAAAGCGAAATGTTTTGTAATGTAGAGATAGAGTATAATGAAAAAATTACAAAAATTAGAGCAATTATAGATTCAGGAAATTTGCTTAAAGATCCAATAACTGGTTCGTCTGTCATTGTGGTAGAAAGAAAAAAACTAGTAGATATGATAGACAATAAGATTTTAGATAATTTAGAAAATATTATATCAGGAGAATATGAAATCATAGATGAAGAATACATATCAAAGTTTAGACTTATCCCATTTTCTTCACTTGGAAAGCAAAATGGAATGTTACTTGGCTTTAAGCCAGATGTGCTTAGAATAGATTTTGATGATGTTCAAAGAAAGATAGATAAAGTAATTATTGCAATATATGATAGAGACATAACTAAAAACGATGAATATTCTGGTATTGTTGGACTAGAAATTTTAGAAGGAAGGAGTGAAATAAATTATGAATATACTAAAAATATTAAAGCATAATATAAATAATATTTATTTAAAATACTTGCCCAAGGACTTATCAGAAGAGCAAGAGATATTTTACATAGCAGGGAGTCAAACACTTCCTCCGCCATTAGAACCAGAAGAAGAGGAAAAGTTGTTAAAAAAGCTTGCCGAAAAAGACCTAGAAGCTAGACAAACATTGGTAGAAAGAAATTTAAGGCTTGTTGTATATATTGCAAAAAAGTTTGAAAATACGGGAATTGGTATCGAAGATTTAATATCAATAGGCACAATAGGTCTTATGAAAGCAATCAATACATTTAATACTGAAAAAAAGATAAAACTTGCGACTTATGCATCTAGATGTATAGAAAATGAAATTTTGATGTATTTAAGGAGAAGCAATAAAATAAAAGGAGAAATATCAATAGATGAACCACTAAATCAAGATGGAGATGGAAATGAATTACTTCTGTCAGATATTTTAGGTACGGATAATGATGTTACATCAAGAAGAATAGAAGATGAGGTAGATAAAGCACTTCTAAAAGCATCAATGGAAAAACTTGGAAAAAGAGAAAAAGATATAATGGAGCTTAGGTTTGGCTTTAATACAGGAAGTGAGAAAACGCAAAAGGAGGTAGCTGATATGCTTGGCATATCACAAAGCTACATTTCTAGGTTAGAAAAGAAAATTATACACAAAATGAAAAAGGAGATTTTGAGTAAAACAGGATAAAAAGGTTTATTTTATAGCTGAGACAATAATTGGTCCAACTAATGCAATAATTGCAAGGACTACAATTACTGTTCCAGCTATTTTATTAGAATTATCTTTGTATTCATAAATTGCATATCCAATTGTTTTTAGAAAAACAAAAATACTTAAAATAATAACAATAAAAAACATAAGTACCTCCAAATATCTAAGAGATTAGGTAACTAGAAATAATATCAACATTTACATCTACATCAAAAAATGAGTTTTCATAGTTATCACACCAGTCATAATTTAACCAATCTTTCCAAGTCAAAAAATGTGATACAGCATATTTACCAAATTTGGCAATATCAGATTTATAATCCTTAGAGGTTTTATACAAATAATTCTCAATTTGATTTTTCATATATGAATTTGCATAAGCATTGATTAATTTTAAATTTTCTTCTTCAAAATAATTAGAGTTTTCATCTGCTGATAAGATCCTAGCATCCAATTTAACATTGCAAGAAATATAAGGAGAACCGTTTATAATCTCTACTTTATTCTTTGTGTTTTTTTGTAAATTTACGTATAAATCTATTACACTATCTGAGTCAAAAGGACTAGGGATAGAAATTATGCATTCTTCAAGCTCATTTATAACAATTAAATGACAAACAGTTTCAATAGCAGAGAGTTCACCGCACAAGTTTATCGTCTTTAAAGACGGCAAGACCTACGACATCTATTTTAGAAGAAGCCTTACTATCATCACCTAAGTTAGCAGTAGTTTCTCCGGAGATCGTATCGTTATTGATAGATAAATTGCTATTTTGTTTATTACTTTCTGTAATAGAGCCAAGTATTGCAGATGCCTCTCCAAAGGTATCATTTATTCCATTAAAAACATCAGAAAGAGTTATATTTGAGGTATAACCTGTGTAACGACTAGAAGATGCAATTATTTCATAGTATTTAGCAGTTATACTTTCAATCTCAGATTTAGAATTGGCTAAAAAGTCATAAGCAGTTGAGCGAGATATTATGACATTACAATCAGGCCTAATATCTATATTATTCGTAAGAGTATATACTATTTCAGAAAGTCCAGATTCTGCAATTTCTTCTGAAATAACAATTACTTTACAATGAGAAAGATTTAGTATTTTACTAACAAAACTGTTGGCAAGACTTATTCCAGACTCTATTGACGAACAATCCACAGTATCAATTACAGTGTCATTAGAGTCAGAAGAAGAAGAACCACCATCAGTTGTATTCTGAGAAGGAATAGAAATTTGAAAACTTACTCTTAATTCATCTTCTGTTCCTACATCTACACCGAAGCGCAACAACATAAGCTATGCTATTTATATCAGGTGTAGCATTATATCCATTTATTACAAAGGCAACAATGATTATAACTATCAATAAAAGACTAAGACGCTTTCTCAACTGAATTTTCTCCTTTCTTTAATTCTCTTTTTTTCTTGATATATGCAGTAATTAAAATAACCGAACATATAAAGAAAACAAATATTATAGAAGCATATCTATAAAATTGATTCTCAAAGAAGCGGATATTAGAAATATTAGAAGGTATCATACTTATAACAAACAAAAATGCTGAAAAACAAAATACCATTGGACTTTTATGTTTTATATTTGTAATTTTCTTAAAGGTATTTAATATAAAGTGCATAACTATTGCTAAATAACTAAATATAGAGATTATCCATATTAATATAAATATTGCATCAATTCTTTGAATGAAATCTCCAAAATTTACTCTCCTTGCTAAAATATAAATTGATAAAGTATTACTTATTTCAGTTACAGAAGGAAATAAGAAAAGTAAGGCTATAACTCCTAGTATCAAATAAATACCATATATTATAAGAGATATAATAGTTATTTTTTTCAAATCTTTACTTTCTCCAAGTAGAGAAGGAATTAGTTCTACAATAAATAAACTACTAAATGCAAAAATATTACCGAAGGCCAGAGATAAATGTTTCATAAGCTCCATATCCTAAAATAGGGAAAGCTCTTTGAAACACAAAGTCAGAACCTGATGATATAAAGATTATAACCATTGTAAGAAGTATAATCGGCAATATAATTAGTGTTGCTCTGGATATAACTTTAATTCCAAATATATTTAAAATGGCTGTAATTGCAACAAATATTAAAATGACTATTCCTATATCAATATTCGGAAAATAAATAAGCACTAAACTTCCTGCAAAAATCCTTATAACAAATGCAGAAATAATCAAAAGATATAAAATTACACTAATTGCAAATATGTTCTTAACAGGTTTTCCAGCAGTATATTCACAAATATCTATAATGTCTTTATTTGGAAAGAGTTCAAATACTTTTGTAATTGCATAAAAAATGATAAATGTAATTATAAAAAGATAGATAAGGTTTAATATTGTTGCAGAACCAGTTTGAGTAAGCAAATGGTTTGGCAAATTTAATATAATATGAGATATCAAAACAGTAACAACCATGGCTATTGCTTGATACATACCAAGTTTTGACTTTGTCATATAAACCTCCTATTTTTCTTCTTTCCATTTCATACTTATACTTTCTTGCTTTTTTGGCCTTTGTGTTTTTAGAAAATCTCTTCTATTTTCTCTTTGCCATATAGGTTTTAAGAAATAGTTTAGATCTTTCATACTAGATACAGGTGAATATGGCTCTAAATATGACACACCAAATGAATTTATACTAGCAAGTATTGCTAAATGACATAATATTCCAAATGCTATTCCTAAAAATCCTGCAAAATATCCTAAGAAAATATATATAAATCTAAATATACGAACGTGAAAACTAAGTGAGTAATCTGGTATAGCAAATGCGGTAATACCAGTAATTGCAACTATTATAACAAGTATTGGACTTACTATATTTGCAGAAACAGAAGCTTCTCCTAAAATCAGTGCACCGAACTATTCCGGATAGTCTGACCAAGTGGACCAGGAACTCTTACACCAGACTCTTGAATCAGTTCAAGAGATAATTCCATTATAAGTATTTCAAATATAATAGGAAACGGAACATTGCTTCTTGATGCAACTATTGCAAATAGTAACTCTGTCGGAATAAGCTCCTGATGGAAAGTTGTTACTGCTATATAAAATCCAGGTAGTAAAAGAGTAAGTGCTAATGCCAAGGCACGAATTGCTTTTAGAAAATCTGTAAATTGATACTTTAAATTTCTATCTTCTTGGGAAGTAAGAAAATCTATAAAAACAGCAGGGGCAACTAATGCATAAGGAGTCCCATTCATTAGAATTGCAACTCGACCTTCCAATATATATGATGCAACTCTATCAGGTCTTTCAGATGCAATGAGTTGTGGCAAACTAAAAGATGTGTCTTCTATTAGTTGTTCTAATTGACCAGAAGATATTAAATAATCAATTCCAAGATTGTTTATTCTATTTTTAACTTCTTCAACTAATTGTTTATTTGCAACATTTTTTAAATAGCATATACCGTATTTTAGTTTCACTAATAGTACCAACACTTGCATCTTCTATAACAAGGTTTTCATTGTTTATTAATCTCCTTAAAAGACTAGTATTTGTACGAATAGATTCAATAAAGCTTTCTTGTGAACCACGTATAATCATTTCATTATCAGGAGGAGAAATGCTACGTTTATCAAAACCTTTTGCATCAATTAAAAACACAGTATTAATAGTATCTACAAAAAGAGCAGAAAGTCCTGCATTAACTTTACCAAATACTTCCTTAAAAGTTGTTTCTGTGGATACGTCATTTTGTGGGACAAGCCTTTCTGAAATATAGTCTGAAAGATTAAATTTCTTAACACGTCTAACAGTTACATTTCCAGTTACAGCTGTACTTACAATATCTGAATCAGCAGTTGTAGTGTTTGATGTGTTTTTAAGCATAAGTGGCTCTACAACAAATCTATTTATAGATTCAGAATTTATCATACCATCAATAAAAAGTAAAAATGCTTTGTACTGTTTTCCTCTGGCATTTACAAAAAATTCTCTTGTCTTTATATCACTATTTATATTAGTGTGATATTTTTCTTTTACATATTGTAAATTAATATCAATAGAAGAATAAACTTCTTGATTAGTATCTTCTAATGGCTTTAAATTCTCATTGTTTGTCTCATCAGAATTGTCAGTGGAAGACAAAACAAAGTCATGCTTTTCTTCTTCTTTGAATTTTATTAAATTAAGTAAAATATTTGTAAATTTCATAGTATTAGGTATTATTTCATAAAATTTAATAAATATGTATGAATTTGCTATTTTAAGTGAAATTAAATTTTGTAATGAAAACTTAATGCAGTTGTAATTAATATGTAATATAATTATGTTAAAATTTAACATAGGTGAACAATTTATGAATAAATTTAGAAATAAAAGAAATATATCATTGAAAAAAATACTAGTTACATTTATGTTATGTGCAATCATGATTGTTTTTTTAATTAATTATGTGATGCCAAGAATACAAGGAATATCAGGAAATCAAAAAATATATCAGATAGATAATGAACTAGTTTTAGATACTGCATTAGCAAGTAAAATAAAAGCAATAAATTATGGAGATTGGGCAGAATATGCAGTTGATTTAAATGATGATGGTATATATACAAATGATTGGAAAATATTTTACAATGATGGAAAAAATGTGTATTTGATAGCAGCAGATTATCTAGATAATTCTAAAATTCCAGAAAGTGCAGGAATGACAACTGTTGGAAAATATAATGCATATTGGTTACCTGATAGCAATTTTGCAAATAAAACTGGAATGACAGATGTTACAAGTGATGTTGCAAATCAATTTATGCTTAGTAAATATAAAAACGATGAGGAATATAAAGATGTAACAGATATAAACTCAAAAGCAACGGCAATATTATTAGACACAAATATTTGGAAAGACTTCGCATTAGGATTTCCAGGATCATTTGCATATGGTAGCCCAACTATAGAGATGTGGGTGGCATCTTGGAACGAAAAAGGATATGGAGAATTAAAAGACGGAGTAAAAAAAGAGGAACATTCATATCAGTTTGATTGTACTGATATTGAAACTAAAGGATATGGCTATCAAGTTGGACAAACAGATGATGATTTAAAAGAAATCCTTAATGTTTCTAATGATTCAAGTGGATATAATGATGAATTATATTTTCCACATACTTCAAAAATAGATTCAACTGACAGATATTTCCTTTCTTCTCCTACTTTTAGAAGTTGTACAAAAAGTAACCTTTGTGGAAGAATAGCAGAATGTGTTTTAGGAGATACAGATATATTGATATCATTGACAGGAGAAACAGTTAAAGCAAAAGATTTGCAAAAAGATGATAGAATTGTTTATTACGATTTTGATGCACAAACAAACAAAGTTGGAACAGTACTACAAGCATATATTCATGAGAATGCAACCAATTTTGTAAGATATACATTTGATGATAATACATATCTAGAAGTAACAGATTATCATCCAATATATACAAAAGAAGGTTGGAAATCACTAACACAAAGGCTAGGATATCCTGTACCAGAAATTGGAGATGAAGTTAAAACATCTAGCGGATACAAAAAATTAGTAGATATAAAAGAATATGTTGGATTAGAAGATTGTTATGATTTTGCAGTGAAAACTGAGCAAAATACATATCTTTATAATTACTATGCAAATGATACACTAGTTGAAAGTTCACTTAACTATGAAGGAGTATTGCATACATATATTGATTATGAAATGGATTGCTTGGTAAGTTGTTCATACGAAGGGGATGTAGGACGTGCAAGAATGAATGTAGATTATAGCAATGCAGCTATTCGACCAATAGTTGTATTACCAACTACAGCACCTGGATATTTAGGAGCAAACAATATATGGCATTTAGGTATAGAGCCAGGAGAACTAATTGTACATCACTATTTAGAAAATGCAACAGAAACAACTAAAATTGCAGAAGATGAAATTACGAACAATTTAGAGGATGGATATCATTATACAACAAATCCATTAGCAGAAGACAAATATGACACAGATAAATATGAATATACAGGAAGAACTACAGGCGACTCTACTGAAGGAGAGATAGAATCAGGAAAAACAACAGAAGTTACGTATTGGTATAGATTAAAAAAACATAAAATAACGACGGAAGTAAATGGCACGGGAGGAAATATAACAGGAGAAGGCGAAGATGTATGTGAAGAGGTTGTACATTTAGAGGATAGTGAAAAAGATATAGTAATTACACCGAAAGATGATTATTATATAAAAAGTATAACTATAAATGGAGAAAAAACTGAATTTACAGCTAACGCAGATGGAACTTATACTATACCTAAGTTTAAAACTATGACTCAAGATATTCATATAGTTGTAGAATTTGCAAAAAAGCAGACAAATAACCAAACACCTCCATTGACAAATGTAGATAATACTGTAACACCATCAAAAACATTACCACAAACAGGCATATCAAATACTATATTTATTATAATAGGATTTGTATTAATAGTTGGAATAATTTCATTTATAAAATATAAAAAAATAATGGCTTAATAAGTCCTAAAAAATATACCTATTTTTAAACTACATAACCAAAGATGGAATATAGTTTAAAAATAGGATTTTTTTAAAAAAACTACCAATATCACTTGATAAACATTGACTTTTTAGGTACTAATAGTATAAAATAGTAAAAGATATAAAAAGGAAAGAGGAATAAATATGGAAAAAATTAGAGGGTTTGAAGTTGCAAAAGGATTTGAAAATGCTGGAATAAATTTACCAGTAAGAAAGACAAAATATTCAGCTGGATACGATATAGAAGCGGCGGAAGATACTGTTATTCCATCATTTAAAAAAGGTATGAATCCAACACTTATAAAAACAGGATTAAAAGCATATATGCAAGATGACGAATATTTAAAGCTATGTAATAGAAGTTCTAACCCAAAGAAAAAAGGACTTATAATGGCAAATAGTATAGGAGTAATAGATAAAGATTATTATGGAAATCCTGATAATGACGGACATATTATGTTTGCATTTTATAACGTAAAAGAAGAAGATACAGTTATAAAAAAAGGAGAATGCATAGGACAAGCAATTTTTGAGAAATTTTTAATAGCAGATGGAGACTTAGCTGAACGGTGAGAGACTTGGCGGCTTTGGATCTACTAATTAGATTAAGAAAGGATATAGAAAAAATGAATGCAATTGATATAAGAAATAAATTTTTAAATTATTTTAAAAGCAAGGGACACACTATAATTCCAAGTGCTCCATTAATTCCAGAAAATGATCCATCAGTATTATTTACAACTGCTGGAATGCATCCACTTGTACCATATTTACTTGGAGAAAAACATCCAGCTGGTACAAGACTTGCAGATTATCAAAAATGTTTAAGAACAGTAGATATAGATGAAGTTGGAGATAACAGACACCTAACTTTCTTTGAGATGCTTGGAAACTGGTCATTGGGAGATTATTTCAAAGAACAATCAATAAATTACAGTATAGAGTTTCTAACAAAAGAATTAAATATTCCAATGGAAAAACTATCTGTAACTTGTTTTGCAGGAGATAATGACGCACCAAGAGATGAAGAAACAGCAAGCATTTGGCAAAGTGTAGGAATGCCGAAAGAAAGAATATATTATTTTGGAAAAGATGACAACTGGTGGATAGCAGGAGACGAAGGACCTTGTGGACCTGATACAGAAATATTTTATGATACAGGAAAAGAACCTTGTGGACCTCATTGTGATCCTTCTTGTGGATGCGGAAAGTATGTAGAAATCTGGAATAATGTATTTATGGAATATTACAAAAGCAAAGATGGAACATATACAAAATTAAAACAACAAAACGTAGATACAGGTTTAGGATTAGAGAGAATAAATATGTTGTTACAAGGAAAAGAAACACCATTTGATACAGAAATCTTTAAACCTATGATGGATAAGCTAAAAGAGCTTTCAAAAAATGATAATCTACAAAGCAGAAGAATTGTTGCAGAGCATTTAAGATCTAGTATGATGATTATTGCTGATGGAGGAAAACCAAGCAATATCGACAGAGGATATATTTTAAGAAGATTAATAAGAAGAATGATAAGACATTTAAATAAACTTGAAATAGATTTAAATTACTTGCAAGATTTAATAGAATTAAATTTCCAAATTTTAGGAGAAATGTATCCAGAACTAATACAGAATAAAGAGAATATAATTAATACAATTATAGAGGAAAAGAACAAATTTGTTAAAACTTTGGAAAATGGACAAAGAGAATTACAAAAGGAATTAAACAAATTAAGAGAAAATAATATTGATACACTTTCAGCAGAAACAGCATTTAAATTATATGAAACTTATGGATTTCCACCAGAAGTTACAAATGAAATTGCAAAAGAAAGCAATTTCAAGGTAGATTTAGATGGCTTTGATAAATTATTTAAAGAGCATCAAGAAAAATCAAGACTTGGATCAGAGCAAAAATTTAAAGGTGGACTCGCAGATCAAACAGAAGAAACGATAGCTTATCATACAGCAACACATCTTCTTCATAAAGCACTTCAAATAGTTTTGGGTGAACATGCAACTCAAAAAGGTTCAAATATTACTCAGGAAAGATTAAGATTTGACTTTGCACATCCTCAAAAAGTAACAAAAGAAGAACTAGACGAAGTAGAAAGAATAGTAAATGAACAAATTAAAAGAGATTTAAAAGTTACTTGTGAAGAAATGAGCTATGACGAAGCTGTAAAAAGCGGAGCTATGGGATTATTTACAAACAAGTATGGTGATAGAGTAAAAGTATATACAATAGGAGATTTCAGCAAAGAAATATGTGGAGGACCTCACGTAGAGCATACAGGAGTTTTAGGAACATTTAAAATAAAGAAAGAAGAGGCATCTTCTGCAGGTGTTAGACGTATTAAGGCAGTGCTAATAAAATAAAAGGAGAAAATATATGGAAGATTGTATATTTTGTAAAATAATAAATAAAGAAATTCCATCTGATATTGTATATGAAGATGAAAATGTATTATCTTTTAAAGATATAAACCCACAAGCACCAATTCATATTATAGTTATTCCAAAAAGGCATATGTCATCTGTATTAGAAGCAGATAGTAAGACTGTTGGAGATATTTTTGAAGCAATAAATAAAATTGCAAAGCAAGAAAATATAGATAAAGATGGTTTTAGGGTTATTACAAACTGTGGAAAAGGTGCAGGTCAAACAGTAAATCACTTACATTTTCATATTTTAGCAGGAGCGAAACTTGACGAAAAAATGTGCTAAAAACTGTACAAATTGCGCTAAATATGTTATAATATATATATACGAACTGAACTTAAAAAGAAAGGTCGTGGTACTATGTTTAATAGCAAATTTAATAATGTATTAACAATAGCATTGGTAGTAGCAATTATATTGATAGTAGTATTAATAGGGGTCTTTGGATATGCAATATATAACAAATATTATATAAATAACAAAACTAAGGAAGCGATGGATTTATTTGATCAGCAAGTTGCAGAAAATAAACCAGATAAAACTGATGATACAAATCAAACTACAGACGGAAATGTAGTTATAGGTGATGTAGCAGGAGGAAATTCAATATACAGCGATCAAAGTTCAGGAGGAAGTAGTAGTAATTCAGTTAAACTTGGTGGGTATAATGTAATTGGTAAAATCTCAATACCAAAAATAAAAGTAGAGTATCCAATACTTGATAAACCAACAACTAAGGCATTGAAATTATCAATTGTATATTTAACCGGACCTGGAATTAATAAAGTTGGAAACACAGTCCTTCAAGGACATAATTACAAAAATGGAATGTTCTTCTCTGATTTGAGTAAACTATCTAAAGGAGATGCAATATATTTAACAGATGCAACTGGAACAAAAATAAAATATGAAGTTTATGACAATACTACAAAAAGAGGAGACGATGCATCTTTCTTCAACAGAGATACAGCTGGTCTAAGAGAGATAAATTTATCAACATGTACAACAGATGCTGCACTTAGAACAGTAATATTTGCGAGAGAAGTTGCAGAATAATTAGAAAGGAATGTGAGAAAATGGAATATAGATATAGACCACAAGGAGTTTGCTCAGCAGAAATGATAATAGAGACTGACGGAGATATTATAAAAAATGTAAAAATAATCGGAGGATGTCCTGGAAATACACTTGGTGTAAGTAAACTTGTAGAAGGAAAAAAGATTGATGAAGTTATAAAACTTCTAAAAGGTATCCAATGTGGATTTAGAGGAACATCTTGTCCAGATCAACTTGCATTAGCATTAGAAGAAATGAAACAAAATATGTAAAATAGCCGATTACAATAGAGGCTTTTTGGCAGACACTATCTAGAAAATAGTGTCTGTTTTAATTACTATAAATAATTCTTCTTTCTTTTATAAACTTAAATACATTAAAAGAAAATAGCAATATTAAATAAACAAAAATGAATATTAACATCTTAAAAATCACAAAGCTAGCATTAAACTCTATAAAGTTATCAACTGCATCAAATAAAAATTTCATTGCAAGAATAAGGATAGTAGGTACAATCACATAGGAGATATAATCAAATTTGAAATGCGTTACTTTATATAATTGAATTAAGCTAATTGTAAAATTTAAAATCTCACTAATTGCAATTATTGCTATATAGCCATATATGCCGATATATTGGAACTAATAAGTATATAAGTATAATTGTTGAAAATAGGTCAAAGATATTGCAAAACATTACTCCTACTTGTTTATCCAACCCTCTAAGCATTGCATCAATTATTTTGTCTAAATAAATAAGAATAACAAGAGGAGAAAGAAGTATTAAAAATTCTGATATTTCTAAATTATGATAAATAAGATAACAAATTTCTTCGGTAAATGTCAAAAAGATGCCAATTACACAAATACTAAAAAAGGATGTAAATTTAAAAACAAAACAAATAATTTTGTTCATTTTAGTAAAATCTTTTTTTATATTGTATCTTGCAAATTCTGGAATAAGAAGGCTTGCACAAGATGTGATTATAATGCAAGGAAACATTATAATAGGCATGGTCATTCCATTGATAAGGCCATATTGTGATAGAGCCTCGTCACAAGCTTTATTATTTTTTTCAAGGCTATATGGAATTAACATTTGCTTTATTGTATTTAGACCTGAGCGGATATATGATGTTATTGCAACAGGAAATGCTATTCTTAAAATCTTTTTTAAATAGTTTTCATTTGGATTATATGAGTCTCTAAACATTTTCTTTCTATCTAACAAATATAGAATATAAGTTAATATAAACCCAAAAGTTGTAGCAATAGTTGTAGATAACATCAAATATGTACAAACAATACTTAAATCTGAGTAAGGCAGAATATATAGAAAATATAATGTTAGGATAACTTGAAGGATAGCTGTTACAATTCTACTAAACGAAGTTTTATGAACTCTCCTTACACCAGTAAAATAGCCATCAAGTGATGTGACTAATGAATTAAATGGAAGGCTAAGAGCCATAACATATATTGGCATATTTGTAACTTTGTTATGCAAAAGTACACTTGAACAATATGGAGCAAAAATAATTAATAGGATAGAGCCAAGTAGTCCAAAACATAAGCTATAAACTATGCATTTTCTCATTGCGATTTTTATGCCGAATTCCACCATTTCCATCTAATTCTTCTGCAACTATACGAGTCGCAGCAAGGCTTATACCAGAGTTTGCAAATGTTATAGCAAATGTATATATAGACATAATTAATTCAAATATTCCGAGAACCTTCACTACCAAGTTTATTTGCTACATATACACTGAAAAATATATTTATAGAGCTTAGGAATAAGGAGGTAATTGTTAAAATTATTGTGTTAAATAAGAAAATTTTAAGTCTGTTCATATAATTATATTTATTAGTGAAGATAAATAATATGATAAGTTAGAATAATAATAATAATAATAATATTTATTTTTCAAGAGACTTGTCGTTTGCAGCCTACAAATAAAATTTTTAATAAAGTAGGCTGCAAAAAGCGCCCTTCGCTACGCTCCGGTTGGTCGCTGAGACGCGTCTCTATTAAATAAATATTATTATTATTCAAAAAAATCAAAAATTTGTTTGACAATTATTTGTTTTTGTGATATGATGTAAAAAACAAATTAAGAAGGAGTGATAATTTTGGGTAGAAGAAAGAGCACAGTAGAGCTAAATAAAAGGGAAAAAGCTATTTTAAGATTTATTGAAAAACAAATTACAAATGTCGGATATGCACCTTCTGTAAGAGAGATCGGAAAAGCAGTAGGACTTAGTTCAACTGCAACAGTTCACGGATATTTAGCAAAATTAGAGAAAAAAGGATATATCAAGAAAGAAAACCAAAAAGGAAGAACACTAAGATTACTAAAAGGTGGAAACCTTGAAAAGAAACAAGAAGAAAAAGATATTTATACTTCAAAAGAGCTTGTAGAAGTTCCAGTAATTGGAAAAATTACAGCAGGAGAACCAATACTTGCAGTAGAAAATATAACAGATACATTTCCTATACCAATAGATTTTGTTGGTAACTCAGAAAGTTTTATGCTTACTGTAAGAGGAGAAAGTATGATAGAAGCAGGTATTCTTGATGGAGATTACATATTAGTAAAAAAACAAAATACAGCTAATAATGGAGAAATTGTTGTTGCTTTAATTGGGGAAGAAGCAACAGTTAAGACTTTCTATAAAGAAGGTGGACATATTAGATTACAACCACAAAACTCTACAATGGATCCAATTATTGTTCCAGATTGTCAAATACTTGGAAAAGTAGCTGGTGTATTTAGAAAAATGTAAAGTTAGATATAAAATAGATAGAAGTTTTTTAAAATCAAATTAAAATTTCTATCTATTTTTATATTTCTAAATTATATCTTATGTAATTTAAAATTAAATCTAGTGGTGAATTACCCAAAGTAAAATCAAAAGTTTTTATGCCAAAAAACTATTGAGAAAAAGTTTAAAATTTGATATACTAACAGAAGTTATGATAGTAGAGGTTATATTAAGCAGTAATGCTAAAGATTTAAATAGAATATTTGATTATAACGTACCAGAAAAATTAGCTAAATGTGTTCATATTGGAAGCAAAGTACTGGTTTCTTTTGGTACGATGAAAAAATTGCAAGAAGGTTTTGTAATAGGAATAAAAGAAAAGTCAGATTACAAAGTAAAAGATATAGCAAAAGTAGAAGATAGCATATTAGATGAAGAAAAAATAACTCTTTCAAAACTTATGGCTCATAAGTATTTTTGTAATATATCAGATTGCATAAAATTAATGTTGCCACCAGGAACAACATCTAAAAATATTGAAAATAGAGTAAAAGACAAGTCAATGAAATTTGTGTATTTACTTAAAGACGAAGACGAAATAGAAGAAGATATAAATAATAAAATCTTAAAATCAGATAAACAAATACGTACACTAAATTTTTTAATACAAAACCCAGAAGTACTTTTATCAGAACTCATATTATTTGCAGATACAAGTGCAGCAGTTGTTAAAACTCTTGAAAAAAATGGATATATTGAGATAGTAGAAAAAGAGGTAATTAGAAACCCGTTTAGGAGTAAGAATATAGCTAGAACTCAAGATCTTAAACTTACAAAAGAACAACAAAAAGCAATGAACAAAATTGAGGGAGCTATAAACGATAGAGAACATAAGCAGTTTTTAATATATGGAGTAACAGGCTCTCGGAAAAACAGAAATATATCTTCAGCTTATAGGAAAAGTATTAGAAAAGAAAAAAACTGCAATAGTATTAGTTCCAGAGATTTCATTAACTCCACAAATGGTTGAGAGATTTGTTGCAAGGTTTGGAAAAGAAAAAATAGCAATTCTACATAGTAAGTTATCTATTGGTGAAAGATATGACGAATGGAAAAGAATAGAAAGAGACGAAGCAAAAATTGTAATAGGTGCAAGGTCTGCAATTTTTGCACCAGTAAAAAATCTAGGAATAATCATAATAGATGAAGAGCACGACCAATCATATAAATCAGATATGACACCTAAATACAATGCAAAAGAAATCGCTTTATATCTAGCAAAACAAAATAATGTGCCACTTGTTTTAGGAAGTGCTACACCAAGTGTTTCTCTTTATCATGAAGTAGAAAATACTGATAGACTTATAACTTTAAGTAAAAGAGCAAACAATTCAAATTTACCAAATGTAGAAGTAGTAGATATGAAAAAAGAACTAGCTATGGGAAATAGAAGTATGTTAAGCAGAAAACTTAAAGAAAGTATAGAAAAAAATATACAAGATAAAAAACAAACTATTTTATTTTTAAATAGACGTGGATATTCAACTTTTGTAATGTGTAGAGACTGTGGATATACAGTAACTTGTAACAAATGTAACATAACTCTTACATACCATATTAGAGAAAATAAGCTAAAATGCCACTATTGTGGCTATGAAAGACAAAATTTAACAAAGTGCCCTGAATGCGGAAGTAACAATATTAGATATTTCGGAGCAGGAACTCAAAAACTAGAAGCTGAAATAAATAAGCTATTTCCAGAAGCCTCAACTATTAGAATGGATATAGATACTGTAAGCAAAAAAAATTCTTATGAAGATATTTTAAATAAATTTAAAGATGAAAATATTGATATATTAATAGGAACACAAATGGTAGTAAAAGGGCATCATTTTCCAAATGTAACTTTGGTACGGTGTTATTGCAGCAGATAGCAGTATGTTTATGTCAGATTTTAGAAGTAATGAAAGAACATTTGAACTTTTAACACAAGTTGCACGGAAGAGCAGGTAGAGAACACATGCAAGGAAATGTTGTAATTCAAACATATAATCCTGAAAGTTTTCCAATAGAATGTGCAAAAGAGCAGGACTATCTTAAATTTTATGAGCAGGAAATAAAACTAAGAAGTGTATTGAAATATCCACCATTTTGCGATATAATAAAACTTGAAGTTAGTGGACTTAATGGAAATGAAGTAAAGAGGACTATTACTTCAATATATGAAAATTTACTAAATAGCAATGATAGAAATTTGATTATATATTCTCCTATGCCATCCCCTGTAAGTAAGATAAAAAATAAATACAGATGGAGAATTATAATAAAATGTAGATTAGGAAATACTGTAATAAATGAGATTAATAATGCAATAAAAAACATTAAAACTAATGCTTCAATTAGTGTAGATGTTAATCCAAATAATATGAATTAAGAAAGGAAAATAAAAATGGCTATTCGTAGTATCAGAACAGAGGAAGATGAAATATTAAGAAAAAAATCTAAAGAAGTAGATGTTATAGATGATAGAATAAGAGAACTTGTAAAAGATATGGTAGAAACAATGCATAAATATGACGGTGTAGGACTAGCTGCTGTTCAAGTTGGAATTTTAAAACAAATTATAGTAATCGACCTCTATGATGAAAAACCAGTTATAAAAATTATAAATCCTAAAATTATAAAGACAAAAGGAGAGCAAGAAGTAGACGAAGGTTGTTTAAGTTTTCCAAATAAATATGTAAAGGTAAAAAGACCAGAAGAAGTAGTTGTTGAAGGATTAGATGAAAACGGAAAAAAGATAAAAATCACAGGGACTGGGCTTTTAGCACAAGCAATATCACATGAAGTAGATCATTTACATGGAATAGTTTTAACAGATGTTATGATACCAGGCACTATGGAATATATTACTCCTGACTCAATTGAAGAGAAAAAGTCTAAAAAATAAATTATATAAGGAGAAGAAGATGCTTAGAATTTTATTTATGGGAACGCCAGATTTTGCAAAAAATTCATTAGAGGCAATATATAATTCTAATTTTAATGTTGTGCGGAGTTGTTACAGCAGTAGATAGGAAAAAAGGTAGAGGAATGAAACTTTCAGAATCTGATGTAAAAGTTTTTGCAAAGGAAAAAAATATCCAAGTATATCAGCCAGAAAGAGTAAAAGGAAATAATGAATTTATAGAAAAAATAAAAGAGATAAATCCAGATTTAATATGTGTTGTAGCTTATGGAAAAATTTTACCAAAAGAAATACTAGATATACCAAGTAAAGGATGCATAAATTTGCATGCTTCACTTCTTCCAAAATACAGGGGCGCAGCACCTATACAATGGGCAGTTTTAAATGGAGATAAAGAAACAGGCGTAACTACAATGTATATGGATGAAAAAATGGATGAAGGAGATATAATACTTCAAGAAAAAGTTGAAATTGGAGAATATGAAACAACAGGAGAACTTTGGGAAAGACTTTCTCATATTGGAGCAGATTTATTAGTAGATACAATAAAACAAATAGAAAAAGGAACGGCTCCAAGGAAAAAACAAGAGGGTAATTATTCAATAGCTCCAATGCTTGATAAGAGCATGGCAAAAATAGATTTTGAAAATACTGCACAAGAAATAAAAAATAAAATATATGGGCTAAATCCAATAATGGGAGCTTATGTAATTTATGAAGAAAAAATGATAAAAATATGGAAAGCAAGAATATTAAGCAATAATGAAGCAAGTAGCATTTTACAAATGAATATTACAGAAGAAATAGAGCCAGGAACAATAATTGAAGCAGACAGTAAAATAGGTTTATATATAAAAGCAAAAAATGGCGTTTTGAAGGTCCTCGAAATGCAAGGAGAGAAAGCAAAAAGAATGACTCCAAATGATTTTCTAAGAGGAAATAAATTAGAGGTAGGAAAAATATTAAAATAAAAACAAAAGAAATATAAGTGAAAGGATTATAAAATATGGATTATAAAGATGTAATATATGCTATTATGTTTTCAAATAATATAGATAGTCTAAAATCAGCTGAATCTGATATAAAAGGCTATGAGACAAAAGGAGATTTCTTAGATAATCTACTTTTAAATTTAGAATTTATAGCAGACGAAATTGATTATTTAGATAAAGATTTATTGAAACTAATAGCTTATGAAAAAGTGCTTGGAAAAGATGCAATATCAAATATTTGCAAGGAGAATGAAATAGAATTAAATGAAGAATTCTTTAAGAAATGCGAAGATGAAAATTTAAATGAATTTAAACTAATTAGTTATTTTTGTAAAGCATTAGAAAATAGCAAAAAAATTAATTATGAAACAGCAAAGTTTTCTGAACCAGACTTAATGGTAAGATTAGAAGATGAAATAATAGAAAACTCTAAAAATGAAAAAATTAACGTTGGAGAAATATATAAAATATTGACAAAGGAGAGCAAAAACTAGAACAATGAGAATAAGAAAAGGAAGATTATCAATAAATTTAGTAGAGAATGAAGATTTACTAATAGAACAATATTCAGAGCTAAGAAGGCTAGTCTTGGAGATAAGAAATTCACCAGAATTTAGAACTTTATATGGAAAAACACAAGTTAGCGAAAAACCTATGTTAAATAACGATGTACGTTCAAGAGGTGAACATTCAATGAATGTTTCAACTATTTCTAGAGAAATAGTTGAAGATCTTTATGAAGAAGTCAAACGTTCTACATTAGGATACATCGCAGATAGAAAAACAGCGCTAAGAGCATCTAATATTACAGGCAAAGAAAAAAGAATAGAAGATTTAGAAAAATATGAACAATCAATTTTAATGTGCTTTAATCTTAACAAAAAGGTAGCATCTTTATATGCTACAATAATTGGACTTTCACATGATTTAGGACATACACCATTTGGACATATAGGTGAAAACATTATAAATGATTTTATGCTTGGAATTGATGATGAAGAAGAAAGAAAAGAAATTCTTCAAAATAGGAGAACATATTTTGGAGATAGCTATGAGGAAAGACAAGGACATGACGAGGAATACAAAGGAAGTATAAGCTTTGAGCATAATGAGCAAAGTGCTATAATATTCCAAAAAATCGCTGCAAGATGCGGAATAAATCCTGATTTGGTTGATATGAATAAGATAATACTTGGAATACTTTCACATAGCAGAAATAGATATAAAGATATACCAGATGATTTGATTGCTCAGATTGTAAGACAAGCAGATAAAATTTGTTATATAAATTATGATTATGAAGAATTAAAAAATGCAATAGATTTCAGAAAAACTCCTTTAAGTCCTGATGTAAGAGAATATTTAAGGAAAAAGCTTAGTCGGAAGAATTAAATATATAGAAGGTGTGATTGAAAAAGAAGCAGTAGAAAAAGGACAAATATGTGATAATGGACCTGCAATGTCGTTTCTGAAAAAGGTTGAAGGAATATATAAAGAACCAACTGTATATCAATTAGGTGTAGATGGAAGAAACAGATTGTTAAAGGGAGAAAATTGCGAAAGACAAGAAATAATTATTAAAAAACTACTAGAATATTTTTGGAAATATCCAGAGAATATTCCGCAAAGACGCTATGTAGAGTTAAAAAGAAATGCAAATTTCACAGATAAATCTTATGCATCACTATATACTTTAATGGTTGCAACATTTAGAGGAGAAGAATGGATTAAAGATGCAAAAGCACAGAGGGTTATATCATTTGTAATTTCTTTAACTAATGAAGACGCTTATAGTTTATATTATGATTTAGTAAATACAAGAATTGATAAGGGAAAAGGATATGGAATAGAGCCAGTAACACAAGAAGAAATAGAAAAAAGAAAAAAAGCTAAATTGGTTGAAGACTATAACAACGTTTTAATGCAAGAAAGACTTAATGCAATGCAAGAAGGAGTTATAAGGTCAGAAGCGGAGCTTGAAAGTATAACAAGAATAAGAATAAGAGGCAAGAGATTTGCAAATCAACAAAAATTATCAGAATTAGCAAAAAAAGCAATGAATGAGCAAATAGCTAATATTCAAAAAGATGCAGAAATTGATGAAGCACTTAGAAAAAGAATGGAAGAAGCAGACAGAAAAAGAGAATCTAGTATCTCTACTGATGATTCAGAAATAGAATTATAAGATATTAACACGGAGGAATAAATGCCAGACAAACAAGCGTATATAAGAAATTTTAGTATAATTGCACATATTGACCACGGAAAATCAACATTAGCAGATAGATTGATAGAAATGACAGGAGTTTTACCTGAAAGAGAAATGGAATCTCAAGTTTTAGACAATATGGAGTTAGAAAGAGAAAGAGGTATAACTATCAAATCTCAAGCTGTTAGAATGAAATATAAAGCATCAGATGGTAATGAATATATAATGAATCTTATAGATACCCCAGGTCACGTTGATTTTAATTATGAAGTATCAAGAAGTTTAGCTGCATGTGACCGGAGCAATACTTGTTGTGGATAGTACACAAGGAGTAGAAGCACAGACACTTGCAAATGTATATTTAGCACTTGATAATAATCTAGAAATATTGCCTGTAATAAATAAAATAGATTTGCCAAATGCAAGAGTAGACGAAGTTAAAAAAGAAATCGAAGATATAATAGGATTAGATACAGAGGGTGCACCTTGTATATCTGCAAAATCAGGTCTAAATGTAGATAAGGTATTAGAAGAAATAGTTAAGAAAATACCTGCACCTAATGGAGATGTAAATGCACCTACAAAATGCTTAATTTTTGATTCATATTATGATAATTATAAAGGCGCAATAGCTTATGTTAGAGTAGTTGACGGTTCTGTAAAGGTAGGAGATAAAATCGAATTAATGCAAACAGGAAAAACTTTTGATGTGACAGAAGTTCGGATATTTTGAACCGGGAACTTATGTGCCTTGTGATAAATTAGAAGCAGGAGAAGTTCGGCTATATTGCAGCAAGTATAAAGAATTTATCAGATGTAAGTGTTGGAGATACTGTAACATTAAAAGATAATCCAGCAAAGGAAAGCCTTCCGGGATATAAAAAAGCGAACCCAATGGTTTATTGCGGAATATATCCAGTAGATGGAAGTGACTATGAAAACTTAAAAGTTGCATTAGAAAAACTTAAATTAAATGATGCGGCATTGATGTTTGAACCAGAGACATCATCTGCATTAGGCTTTGGATTTAGATGTGGATTTTTAGGACTTTTACATTTAGAAATAATAGAAGAAAGAATAGATAGAGAATTTGATTTAAGTTTAATAACAACTTCTCCATCTGTTATATATAAAGTGCATAAGACAAATGGTGAAATGATAGAATTGTACAACCCAACAGATCTTCCACCAATGCAAGAGATTTCTTATATAGAAGAGCCAATAGTTAGAGCAGAAATCTTAACTCCAAAAGATTATGTTGGTGGAATAATGGAGATATGTCAAAATAGACGTGGAACATATATAGATATGAAATATTTAGATGCAAATCGTGTAACTCTTATATACGACATGCCTTTAAATGAAATAATATATGACTTCTTTGATATATTAAAATCTAAAACAAAAGGATATGCATCATTTGATTATGAGTTTAAAGAATATAAAAGAGCAGATCTTGTAAGATTAGACATACATATAAATGGAGAAGCTGTTGATGCTCTTTCATTTATAGTTCATAAAGATAGTAGTTATACAAAGGGAAAGAAAATGGTAGAAAAATTAAAAACGGTTATACCAAGACAACTATTTGCAATACCACTCCAAGCATGTACTCGGAGGCAAAGTTATAGCAAGAGAAACTATATCTGCAATGAGAAAAGATGTGCTTGCAAAATGCTATGGTGGAGATATATCAAGAAAGAAAAAACTACTTGAAAAGCAGAAAAAAGGAAAAAAGAAAATGAGGCAAATTGGAAATGTAGATATACCACAAGAAGCATTTTTAAGTGTGCTTAAATTAGATGACGAATAAAAGAAAGGTTTAAAATTTTAAACCTTTCTACTTCCAAACTGTAATAAAATTTCTCGTGAAGCTTTATTTGCATATAGAAAAGCTTCATCTATAAATTCTTTATTAATTGTATCTGTATATGCATATTTTTGCAGAATACTAGAAAAGAATGCATCTCCTGCACCTGAAGTATCAACTGAATCTACAATTTCACTAGGTACTTTTGTTATAGAAACAATTTTTTGATTCTCTTTATAAAAAAATACTGCACCTTTTTTACCCTTAGTTACAACAAGAAGATTCAAATCTAAAAGCTTAAATAACTCAAATTCATCTTTTACATTAAATCTTTCTAAAATCATATTTAAGACAGTATCATTTAATTCAATATAATCTGCAAATTTAAAAAATTCAAAAAGATATTGTCTAGTAAAATGTTCAATGAAACGAATATGTCCGAACATCAAGACAAACTTTTTTATTCTTTATACTTTTTAGAAAAGTTAAATTAATAGGCAAAAATTTATCTAAAATAAGGTAAACTTCATTTTCTTGTAGTTCGGAAGGAAAAATTTTAGGCAAATTATTAGAAAAATTCATAGTATAAGATATATCTATTGGTGAATACCATGAATGAAGAACAGTGTTATCACCTAATTTTGAATCCGGAATTATTATATTCATTACATTTGTATTTTTATTTTCAATAAAAATATTTGAAACATCTACATTAGCATTTTTTAAAGAAGATACAGCGATTTTTCCTTCTTCATCGTTTCCGACAAGTACCAAAAGCATAACATTTTTCTCCCATTAAAGAAAGATTATATAAGTCATTCCAGTTACATCCACCACCATCTTGCTTAATCAATTTTAAATTTTCATCATATACTTTATCTAAGATTATATCACCATGTGATACAAAAATTTTACTCATACTAATCACCAAGAACATTATATACAAAATTATTTAATATTTCAAGGTATTAAATAAGTATGAAAATAGTTTGAAAAAATAATACATATATGCTATAATGAAAAATGTATTTTTCATTAAAATGAAAGGAAGTATAATAATGAAGCATAAAATAAAGAAACCTACAACGCAAGCACATTTGACAAATCAAAAATCTACAGCAATGATTCAACGAGAAAGATTAGGAAACTATTCAAATGAAATAAAAAATTCTTTAGAAATTTATGCAGAAGAAATAGAGGCAAGTATACTTCCATATAATAAAACAAGTGCAGGAAAGACAATGGCATTAAGACTTGTAAGAACCTCTACTCAAAAAACCCAAAATAGAAAAACACATCAAGAAATGGTAGAAATGCTTGCAGTAGAATGTGCTAAAAGGCTAAGATTAAATGTTGAAACAGTAAGAGTAATGGCAAAAAATCATGACAAAGGGCATACTCCTTTCGGACATGGCGGAGAATGGTGGTTAAGTGATATAAAAAAAGAGATAGGACTTGGAGTATATACACATAATGCGCTTGGAGCTAAGGAATTAATATATAGATATAAAATATATGATGAAATATTAGATAGAATAAAAGAATTTTATCCAGATATTACGGAATCAGAACTAAAAAGAATAAGAAAAAGTTTATGGCTAATATTTGATGCAATAAATTCCCATAATGGTGAGTTATCGGAAAATGAGTTTAAGCCAAATAGTGAAAAAACAGAAAAAGATTTTGAAGAAGAAATAATGAGATGCCATGTAGAAGAGGGGTTTGATAAAACAATAATGCCAGCAACAATTGAGGGATGCTTAATCAGAATGTGCGATAAGATTGCATATACTCCATTTGATATGGTAGATCGGACTTAATGAAGGAATAATGGAAAAAATCGAAGGAAAACATAGAAGAATTTTAATAGAACTTGGAATAACTCCTGAGGAAATAGAGATAGCAAATTTACGAAAAAACTATGAGCCAATAGCAAGAAAATTACAGATAAGATTTTTAAAATCTTTAATAGAAAATAGTTCGAAAAGTACAATTAAAATGGATTTAGAAACATCTAGACTTATGCATGAATTAAGAAATGCTAATAATAAAGAAATTGTAAATCTCGAAGTTTTAAAGGAAGATCAAGAAATATATCCAATAGCAATAAAAAAACTAATGGATCAATTTGCAGATATAATAGAAGAAGATATAGGAATAGAAAATTTAAGAGGAATAGCAACAAATATACATTTAATTAAAAGTGTTATGGAAAAATATCTAGGGACTATAAATGAGGACTTTGTAAGATTTATAACAGAAACAACTCCAGAAATATTTGATTTCAATGCAGAAATGATAAGAAGAGCATCTGATATGTCAAGCAAAGGCAGAAAAATTAGCTTTGAACATAAAATGGCATTAGAATGTTCAGCAGAATACATATCAACATTAAACGACTTTGAGTTTTTAAGTTTAATAGAAGGAAAAGGGCTAGTAACAGAAGAACAAAGAAAGTCATTACATAGAACATATAGAGAAATTGGAAGAGAAGGACTAAAAAAAGAAAGCTATATGCAAGATGCATGGAAAAAGATTGCTGACGAACAAGCAAAATCAACTGAAAAATTATATATAGATGATGACGAATTAAGCCATTAAAATTAAAAATGGAAGGAAAGATTATATGAATTTAGTTTATATTAATGCAAATGGAAAAGAAGAAACAATAGATTATTCTACAACAGAAGGAAAGAGAATATATGTAAGAGGTATTATGTATATAATGTCTATGGCAATATATAAATTGTACCCTAATAGTTATTTAACAATAAATTATCAATTAGATAACTCTATGTTTTGCACATTTGATAATTTAGAAATAACTGATGAAGTTATATCAAATATAAAAAACAAAATGCAAGAGATAATAGATAAAGATTTACCAATTACAAAAAAAGAAATGACTCAGGAAGAGGCAGAAAAATTTTATGAAAAAGAAAAAACATTGAGAGGAGTTCTTCAACTAAATACTGAAACTAATGAAAAAGTATCATTATACTATTGCGAGGATTATTATAATTATTTCTATGGAGATATGCCAATTTCAACTGGTTATATGAAAATTTTTGATGTACAAAAATATAGAGATGGTTTTTTACTAAGATATCCTAGTAAGAAAAATCCAGAAGCATTAAAACCATTTAAAGATAACAAAAAATTAATGTCTACATTTGAAGAATATGAAGACATTTATAGGGTTTTAAAATTAAATACAATACATAGATTAAATAAAAAAGTAGAAGAGGATGAAGGTAAAGAAACTATACTTATTGCTGAGGCTTTACACGAAAAGAAAATATCAGATATTGCAGATATGATTGCAAAAAATAGGAAAGTAAAAATGATATTGATTGCAGGACCATCTTCATCAGGGAAAACTACATTTGCAAAAAGACTTGGAATACAATTGAAACTTAATAATATAGGGCCAAAGACTTTGTCTGCTGATAACTATTTTGTTGAAAGAGAACAAACACCAAGAGACGAAAATGGAGAATATGATTTTGAATGTATAGAAGCAATTGATTTGAAATTATTTAATGAACATATTTTAAGATTACTTGCAGGAGAAGAAGTAGAAATACCTGAATTTAATTTCCAAACAGGACACAAGATGTATAATGGAAACAAAATGAAGTTAGGAGGAAATGATGTCCTTGTTATAGAAGGAATACATTGCTTAAATGATAAACTTACTGACTCTATTCCAAAAGACCAAAAATTTAAAATATACATAAGTGCTTTAACAGTTTTAAATATAGATTATTACAACAGAATATCAACGACTGATACAAGACTAATTAGAAGAATAGTAAGAGATTACAGATATAGAGGATATTCAGCAAAAGAAACTATAAAGAGATGGGATTCAGTAAATCAAGGGGAAAAGAAATATATATTTCCATATCAAGAGGAAGCGGATGCAATGTTTAATTCTTCTTTGGTATATGAACTAGGAGTTTTAAAAGAATTTGCACTTCCACTTTTAAAAGAAATACAAAGCACGGATGCTGAGTACATAGAAGCAAAAAGACTTGTAGACTTACTAAACTATTTTAAATCAATACCAGTAGATTATATACCAGAAAGCTCAATTTTAAGAGAATTTATTGGTGGTAGTGTATTTAAATATTAAATAAGAGGTTAAAAGATATGGGAGCTAAGTTTACTGAAATAGACGAAGAATTTGTATGTGAAAATTGTGGCAAAAAAGTAGAAAAACTAGGATATTCTTGTAGAAATCATTGTCCACATTGTCTTTATTCAAAACATGTAGATAAAAATCCAGGAGATAGAGAAGAGACATGCCACGGACTATTAGAGCCAATAGGAATTGAAATAAGTCCTAAAAAAGGTTATGTAATAGTTTTTAAATGTATGAAATGTGGACAAATAAGGAAGAATAAAGTTGCAGAAGATGACAATATGGAACTAGTTTACGAAATAGCAAGAAGAAGTCAATATAAGTAAATATAAAGGAGGATTCCAAGTTGAAAAATAATATTTTTATATACATATTTGTGATTATTGTAATTCGGTTTAATATTATTTTCTGTTTATTATATTTATCATAATGACGAAGAAACTAGTACTGATACTAATAATGTAGTTGTAGAAGAAAGTTCAGAAATAAATAATCTAAGACTTGGAATATCTAGTATAGATACATTAAACCCAATATTAAGTAGAAATCAAAATGTACAAGACATTTCAAAAATTATATATGAACCACTTTTAAATGTAACAGAAGACTATAAGTTAAATCAAGCACTAGCAGTAGAATGTTCTAAGGCAGATGCTACTTCATATCTTATAAAACTAAGAGAGAATGTTAAGTGGCATAATGGAACTGATTTTAAAGCAGAAGATGTAAAATTTACAATAGATACTATCAAAAATTTAGGAAGTGATTATATTTATGGCGCTAATGTAGAAAACATAGATTATGTTGAAATTATAAGTGATTATCTTTTAAAAATACATTTATTTCAAGAAGAGCCTTTATTTGAATACAATTTAACTTTCCCAATAATATGTTCTTCATTCTATCAAGAAGAAGATATTTCTATTTCAGCTAAAAACAATATTCCAATGGGTACAGGAATCTATAAAATTAATTCTGTGGATGCAACATCTCAAATGCAATTAAAAATAAATACTAATTGGTGGAATATAGAAAATATCCATCCAAAAGCAGAGGAGCTAAATGTGAAGATATTTTCATCTGTTGCAGAGCTATATAATGCATATAAACTTGGAAGCTTAGATATGTTAACAACAACTCAAAGTTCAAACATTGAAGAAAATATCGGTACAATAGGATATAACAAAAAAGATATATGTGGAAGACAATTTGATTATTTGGCTTTAAATTGCAGAGAAAATGTTTTATCAAATAAAGAAGTAAGACAGGCAATTAGTTATGCAATAAATAGAGATGAAATAAATAATGTAGCTTATGGTGGTAAATACATTGTAAAAGATTTTCCTTTATCTTATGGAAGTTACTTATATAATGAAAAAGCACAAGAATTTAATCCAGATAAGGCAAAAGAAATATTACAAAATAACGGATGGGTATATAAAAATAATTATTGGCAAAAGAAAGTAAATAAAAGTACTATAAGAGTAAAGATAGATTTAGTTGTAAACTCATCTAATCAAGCAAGAGTAAAAACAGCAGATATTATAAAGGAAAATTTAGAGAAGATTGGAATACCTGTTAAGATAATATCAGTAAAAGATCGGAACATATCAAAATTATATTGCAAATAAAAATTATGATATATTAATAACTGGTGTAACAGTAGGAATAAAACCAGATTTAACTAGATATTTTGGAGAAAATAATTTAGCAAATTATGAAAATGGAGATGCTTTATCTATATTAAATGAGATATACAGTATATCTGACGAAAATACATTAAAAGAAAAATATAACACACTTCAAATTTTATATGAAGATGATAGACCATATATAGGATTATACTTTAATACTATATCAGTAATTACGACCAAAAGTTTTGCAGGTAACATCAATCCAACATGGTATAATCTATTTTATAATATAGAATCTTGTTATAGAAAAAATTAAATTTTTTTTAAAAAAAGTCTTGACAAAAAAAATATTAAGTATATAATATAGACAAACAAACGTTTTAATAATAGGAGGAATTATTATGGCAAAAGAAAATAATGAAAAGAAAGTCGCATTAGAGATGGCATTAGGACAAATTGAAAAACAATTTGGTAAAGGTTCAGTTATGAAACTTGGAGAATTTAAGGAAATGAATATAGAGGCTATACCAACAGGAGCTCTTAGCCTAGATATAGCATTAGGAATAGGAGGAGTTCCAAGAGGAAGAATTATAGAAATATTTGGACCAGAAAGTTCAGGAAAAACAACTCTTGCATTACATATAATTGCAGAAGCACAAAAGGCAAATGGAGAGGCAGCATTTATAGATGCAGAACATGCATTAGATCCTGTATATGCTAAAAACTTAGGAGTAGATATAAATAATTTAATAGTTTCACAACCAGATACAGGTGAACAAGCACTAGAAATTGCAGAATCTTTGATTAGAAGCGGAGCTTTAGATGTAATAGTAGTTGACTCAGTTGCAGCCCTAGTTCCAAAAGCAGAGATAGATGGAGATATGGGAGATGCACATGTAGGACTTCAAGCAAGACTTATGTCACAAGCATTAAGAAAACTTGCAGGAGCCGTTAATAAATCAAAAACAGTTATAATATTTATAAATCAATTAAGAGAAAAAGTTGGAGTAATGTTTGGAAATCCTGAAACAACAACAGGAGGAAGAGCACTTAAATTTTATGCATCAGTTAGAATGGATATAAGAAAAATAGAAAATATTAAACAAGATGGAGAAGTTATAGGAAACAGAGCAAGAGTAAAAGTAGTAAAGAACAAAGTTGCTCCACCTTTTAGAGAGGCTGAGTTTGATATACTATATGGAAAAGGAATATCAAAAGAAGGAAATATCTTAGATATAGCAGTTGGACTAGATATAGTAGAAAAGAGTGGCTCTTGGTTTAATTATAAAGGTGAAAAAATAGGACAAGGTAGAGAAAATGCTAAACAATACTTAAAAGAAAATCCAAAGGTAATGAAAGAAATAGAAGATAAGATAAGAGAAAATAGAAGACAAGCATTTGAAAATAGTTTAGTAGAAGAAGAAGCTTCTCAAAATAACTTAGAAGAAGTTAAAGAAGAACTAGAGGAAGAGGAAGAAGAGTAATATGTATACACCAGAAGAGTTTGATAAATATAAAACAAAAGTTATGACATATATTCTATACAAAAAAAGAACAGAATCAGAAGTAAGAAAGAAATTTTGCAGTGTAATTGAAGAAGAAATACTAGACGATATTATAGAATATGTTAAAGAAGCAGGATATATAAATGATCAAGAGTATATAAAAAAACTTGTTCAAGAATATATGAATTTAAAAGAAATGTCTATTAGAGAGATGAAGCTTAAATTATATCAAAAAGGAATATATGCAGACGAAATAAATGACTACATTGAAGAAAATAGAGAAATGCTTGAAGAATATGAACTAAATTCTGCTAGAAAAATATTTGATAAAAAGAAAAATCTAAAAGACAAACAAAAGATTACAAGATATTTATTAAACAGAGGATTTGATCCAGATATATTGTCAAAAATAGAAAATTAAAATTACTATAAAGACATTAGGAAGGAAAATAAAAAATGCAAAATGTACTAACGCTTGAAACAAACAAAATACAAATTAAATTAGAAAATTTTGAAGGTCCATTAGATTTATTATGTCATTTAATTGATAAAAATAAAATGAATATATATGATATAAACTTAAATATGCTGACAGAACAATATATAGAATATATAAATCAAATGGAAAAACAAAAGCTAGAAATAGGCAGTGAATTTTTAGTAATGGCATCAACTCTTTTGTTAATCAAGTCAAAAGGACTACTTCCAACCTCAGATAACAACGAGGAAGAAGAAATAACAGAAGAAGAATTAATTAGAAGAATTGTTGAATACAAAAAATATAAAGAAATTACAACAAAATTAAAAGAATTATACAATATATATGCAGATAGACTTTTTAAAGCAAACTCTGAAGATATCGAATTACCAAAACAGACACTAGATAAAAATTATGAAAAAGAAACAATAGTAGATTTATATAGTAATGTATTAGAAAGATATCAAAATAAAATCAATTATGATGCAAAAAATATTGAAAGAATTGCACTAAGAGATACATATACAGTTGGAAGCAAGGTAAAGGAAATATTTAAGATTCTTATTAAAAAGCCTAAATTTGTATTTAATAAGATGTATACATTATCAAAATGTAATAAGGTAGAAATTGTAACTGCATTTACAGGGCTATTGGAATTATCGAGAAGAAATAAAGTAGAGACAACTCAAAATAAACTCTTTGGCGATATAACAGTTGAAAAAAGAAAAAGAGCATAAAATAAGTATATTTTTTACAAAAAATGGTAAAACTAGAAATAGATGTGTTTAAAATAGAGAGGAAGTAAGCACATATGAAACTAGTTCTACCATTTTTTTGTGTAATTATATCTATTGTAGTTTTTTTGATATTACTACTATTGTTTTTAACAATAAGGATAAATGTAAAAGAAGTAAAGATAAGCAATGTAGAAGACGGAATAAAGAAAGAAAAACTTCAAAAAAAATATGCCATTTTTTTTGAATTATTTATATTTGGCAAAATTAAAATTGCAAAAATAAAATTAAATAAAAATACACTAAAAAAACTAAAATTAGAACAAAAACTAGAAGATGCAAAAAAAGATGCAGAAAATATAAAACAAGACTTAAAGATTATTAAAAATATTCGAACACTTGAAATATTAAAAAAACTAAAAATAAAAGTTGATTCATTTGACCTATACGGAGAAATAGGAACAGAAAATGCAATGATTACAGCTTTTGTTGTTTCGGCTATATCGTCAATACTTCGGTATATTACTTATGAAAACAGACTATAAAAAAACAAACTTTCAAATACTCCCATTGTATAAATATGGTAATGCTATAAATTTTAGGTTAAATTGTATAATTAATGTAAAATTAGTACATATTATCCATATAATATATATTTTATCAAAGAAAGGAATGATTAAAAATGAGCGAACATCCAATAGAAGGTCTTATGATTACAGCTATGAATAGTATTCAAGATATGATTGATGTAAATACAATTATTGGAGAACCAATCGAAACAAATAATAATGTAATAATAATTCCAATATCAAAAGTATCATTCGGATTTGCAGCTGGGGGAAGCGAATTTAAAGGAGAAACTATAAATGAATATTCAAGAAAAGATGAAGAAGAACAAGTACAATATAGGTTGCCATTTGGTGGAGGAAGTGGTGCAGGAGTTAATATTAACCCAGTAGCATTTTTAGTAGTACAAGCAAATAATGTAAAATTATTACCAGTATCACATTCTTCGGCAATAGATAAGCTATTAGATTATGTACCAGATACAATAGATAAAGTAAATAATTTAGTTAATAAGCAAATGCAAATAAAAAAAGAAGAAAAGACATCAAATCAATCATCAACAAACAAAGAAAGTAAAGGAGAAAAAGCAAATAATTCTAGTAGCAGAACAAAACCTAGAAGAAATAGGACAAGAAGTAACGAAACTTACGAATACGAATACAACGAAGTTCCAGAAGTAGACGATATTATAGAAGAAGTACAGGATGACTATGACGATTAAAATGAAAGGAAAGTGTAAAAATGAAAGTTAGAGAATGTATGAGTTTAAATATATGCAGTTGCAAGCCAGATACTGCGGTAACTGATGTAGCAAAAAAGATGAATGAATATCATGTAGGAAGTATGCCTATATGTGATGACAATAAAAATGTTGTAGGTATTATAACAGATAGAGATATAACTTTAAGATGTGTAGCTTGTGGAAAAGATGCTAGTTCTACTCCTGCAAGTGAAGTTATGACAACAAGTGTATGTTGCTGTGAGTGTGATACAGATGTTGGAGAAGCAACAGAACTTATGTCTAATCTACAAGTTAGAAGAATACCAGTATTGGAGAATAATAAGATTGTTGGAATGTTAACACTAGGAGATTTAGCAAATAGCAAAAATGTAACAGCAAAAGAAGTATCTGATACAGTAGAGCATATATGTAAATGTGGACAAAATTCAAAGAATAATTGCTAAAAGGCAAGAATAAAATTATATAAGTCAAAGGATAAAATTACGAGGAGGAAGTTATGGTTGTAGACGTTGGATATTGGAAAAAAGTTACTAAAAGATTATTAGAACTTGCCATAACAATACTTGGAGTATACCTTGCAATCAAAATGGCAGTGTTTTATATGCCATTTTTGATTGCTTTTATTATATCTATTATGGTAGAGCCTTTGATACGAAGATTATCTAAAAAAGCAAAACTTACAAGAAAGGTAAGTGCAGTAATTGTATTAGTTCTTGTATTTGTTATAGTTGTGGGACTTTTATTTTTAGGAATAACTGTATTTATAGACGAAGGATCTAATTTGCTTTCATCATTAAACACTTATATAGATGAGTGGTATAACAATATAATAAATTATGTAGACAACATAAATTTTAAGGAATTGCAGATATCTGACGAAGTTATGAATATACTTAAAAACTCTGCTAATAGTCTTTTAAATACAATTTCAGAGTGGATATCACATTTTTTAACATCAATAATTTCTATAATATCATCAATAGGAACAGTTGGAATTTATATAGCAATTACAATACTTGCTACATATTTTATATGTGCAGATAAAATGTATATATTAGACCAAATAGAACATCATTTCCCAAGAGATTGGGTAAAAAAATTTAGTAAAAATGTAAAGAAAATTATAGAATTACTTGGGGGATATCTTAAAGCACAAATAATTCTGATATTTATTAACTTTATATTAGTCTTAATTGGATTATTTGCATTTGATATGTTTGGAATGGATGTAGGGTATCCACTACTTATGGCACTTCTTATCGCATTTTCAGATGCATTACCGATACTTGGATCAGGAACTGTTATGCTTCCTTGGGCAGTAATTTGTGGGCTTGATGGAAGAACAAATTTAGCAATAAGTTTAATAATTTTGTATGCGATTATATCTATTGTTAGACAATTTTTAGAGCCTAAGGTTGTAAGTAAGCATATAGGGATACACCCGATTTTTACTTTGATTGCAATGTATACAGGATATAAAGTTATGGGAATAATAGGGCTTTTAGTAGGACCAATTTTAGTAATAATATTAAAACCTATATTTGAAACATTAATTGATAAAGGTATTGTAAAGACTATTTTTGATAAGAGATAAAATATTTTTGGTTAGTTCAAAGATAAAAAAATAGTTATTTATCTTTATATAGATTATGCAAACCTTGAAAATCCAAATTAAATATGCTATAATTATTGTAATCCTTTTATAGGTTTATATAAAAAACTTACCCGAAAAATAACTATTTTAAGGAGAAGACAAATGAAAGCGAGTACAACACTTATCAAAGCGCTTATCCCGGTTGCACCTAGCGCAAAGGAAGCAGACGAATTGATCGTCGAGAATTTCGGATTCAAGACGATACCTGAGAAAATTGCCTTTTTGAAGGGCATGTATGGCGTGGAAGTGTTCGCAAAGGAAGATGGTCATTCTACAACTTCCAAAGAAAGCATAGAACAGGATTACTGGGCTATGCTGGCAGCCGTTATGAATGGCTAAGTAAGTTTGGCTTTCAAAAAAAGAGGTAATAACAAGAATTTGTTTTTACCTCTTTTCTTTTTTATACATTTCTATTCAAATGACCACTTGTGTATTCTTGACCTTCTAAGCGATTTCCTGCTTTTACAGTTTGTATAATATCATTTATTTCGTCAATATTTTCATCAAGTATATCAATACGAGCATAATCAATATTTAAGTTATTTGCTTCTATTGAAAGAATTTTAGAATTATATATATTTGTAATACCCTGCAAATTATCTGGAATAACTCTAAACAAAAAGCCCATACGATCTTTTAAGTAATATTTATTATTTTTATCTTTACATTCACTTTTGCAAGTTGGATAACAAGTATTAGATGATCCAAGTAAGCAATACTTGCTAGTCATAAGCCTTAATCTACCATAAACAATTAATTCTTTATTTACTTGAGAATAAAGATTTATTATATCATTATAATTAAGCTCATTTGATAAAGTTATAGTATTAAAACCAACTCTTGCAAGTTCATTTGCAGAATAATTATTAAATACATTAAATGTAGAATCTGCTATAAAGTCATATTTTTCATAATTTTCGCCCTTTAAATTATACATTCCACTTATATTAGAAAATACGAAACCTTTGATATTATAAGTAGAGATAGCTTTGACAATTGCATTTCTTAAAATATTACTATAATTAGGTCGTACTATTGTAGGAATATATATGTATATATCAAATTTTGAGTTAATATCACTAATTAGTTTAGAATATTCTTCATTCATAAAGTGCTTTAAAGGAATATAAACTCTATCAGCATTTTCTATCTTAGAATAATCAAAACTAGTATTTAATTCTCTTAAAAGCAATGATATTTTAGGACTTTCATGTTTTTTTTCTTCAAATGCTTTTTTATTTACCTCTATAGGAACCCTTGTAAATTTTAAGCAAATTAAATCCTGCAATTTTTGCAGAACATTTCTTCTTAAAGCATTTATATCACTTATTTTTGGTATGTATAAGTTGTCATCTAAATCAACATCAATTTTAGAAAACTCAAATGGAGTGTCATTTGTTTTAGAAAACTGAGCAATTATCTTTTCTTTGGTGATAGGGTGATTAATAGCATCTATAGGATAAACCTCAGATTCTATATTAACATTTATGTTTTTATAATTTTCATATTCTTTATCAGGCTTTATTGAAACTGTAATAGGACTATCTCTTTTTACAGAGACTTTACAGTTTAGCTTTATTTTTTTAATTTCCTTTCCAGAAAAAGTAATTTTTGCTTCATCACTAAGTGTTTTACTAGAAATTTTAAATATTTTATCTCCGGGCCTAATATTTCCTTTCATTCTACCGACTGTAACAAGCTCATTGTCACAAACAAAAGGAACATTTTTATCTTGAAACATAAGCTCTGATACTCTATATTTTGTAGGCTCATTTTCAAAAGTGATTGAATCACCTAATGCTAAAATGTCATTTGAATTTAAAGTTACATATCCCTTGGAATTATTGTAACTTGCAACATTTCCAACATATATTCCCATATTATTTTGTTTTTCTTTAAAAACGAAATCTTTATTTGCTTCCTTATCAAGGTGACCATAAGAGAAGTTACCTCTATTAAACACTTGTAATAAATCTTTTCTATCTTTTAAATCTACTTCATATGGTTTTGAAGATAGATATAAATCTATATATTTTCTATAAATTCTTGTAACAGTTGCAACATACTCAGGAGATTTTAATCTTCCTTCGATTTTAAATGAAGAAATACCTGCTTCTATTAAATAAGGGATAAAATCTAATGTGCATAAATCACGAGGACTTAATAAATAACCATTGTCAATTATTTTATCGTTTTTAAGTAATTGATATGGAAGACGACAAACTTGGGCGCATTTTCCTCTGTTTGCAGAACGAGCCCCAGTCATACTAGAAAATAAACATTGTCCAGAATAGCTTATACAAAGAGCACCATGTATAAAAGTTTCAATTTCAATATTTGAATTTCTACAAATATATTCGATATCTGGAAGAGAAAGTTCCCTTGCAAGAACAACTCTTTTGAATCCTAAACGCTCAGCTGACTTTACACCTTCTAAATTGTGAATAGTCATTTGCGTACTAGCATGAATAGGAAGTTTAGGAAAAGAATTAATTAAAGTTGTAGCAAGACCTAAATCTTGTACAATAATTGCATCAATACCGAACTCGTAAGCTTTTTCAGCAAGAAAAATTGCATCAGAAAATTCACTGTTTTTAATTAAGGTATTAAGAGCTAGATGTACTTTAACATTTCTGATGTGTGCATAATTAATAACTTCTTTTAATTCGTCTAAGTCAAAGTTTTTAGCACTTGCACGAGCATTAAAAGAAGAACTACCAACATATATGCTATCAGCACCATTTTGTACAGCAGCTTTTACCGATTCAAAATCTCCCGCTGGTGATAAGAGTTCGACAGTATCTATATCCATAACCTCCAATCTTATTTTTTTTCATAACTATTGTATCACAAATTGAAGTTTTTTCATAGTATATTGTAGAAACTTTTGAAAGAGAATTTAAAATATTCTCTATAAAAGATTAAGATAAGCTAAACCTGATATGAAAGGGAGGTAACTTAAATGCCAGAAGAACAAAGAATGGGTATGGATCAAAGAAGTTGTGGCTGCAATAATGGAGGAATACTAGGAAACTTATGTGGAGGAAACAGTGAAATATTATTTTTCTTAATTGTATTCTTACTATTATTTACAAACTTTGGATGCTGCAATAACTAATACTTAAAAAGGGCTTAAATTTAAATTAAGCTCTTTTTTTATTGGAATAAAACATGTTTGACCATATGTTTATTGCAAAATTATGTAAAATATGCTAAAATAATCTTTAATAGAGCAAATGCTCTAAATTATTTTTTGACAGGAGGACAACGGGCTTGAAAGAAAAAATTGTGTTACAAATTGGTGGAAAGGAGATGACTTTTTCGGAAGAAGAACTCGCAAAAATGGTAGAGTATTATATTGCCAATGCGATTAGCTCTTCTGATAAGAGTGATGTAATCACATCTCCAATCGAAGGCAAGTGGTTTAGGGTAAATCCTATGACTATTAATCGGAAACTCTTTGAAGAAGAAAGAGAAGATAGTCTTCAGGAGAGACTGAGAAAATTAATCCTTCAGATATTCAAATCAGTAGACGAAAAACCCAATATTTGTGCACATCCTTTTGAAATATTGATTCCAAGCGAGAAACAACTGCCAAGTTTGATGTGGGCAGAAACTGAGAAAAAAACTATTCGTGAGTTTAGTCAGCTTCTTAAAAGCTATAATAGCTCGTATAGCTGGGCAAATACCACGGATCAGTTTCTTGCTTGGGCACAACAAATTCAAAATGGTGCGACATGGGAAGACTTATGCAATAACCCAGATACTATAACCCGCCATAGACTCATTACAGATAAGGAAAAAGAAAAGCTGTATACTGTCGGAGGGGCGTCAACTGGTGAAAAAGTAAGTTCTGCTATTTACTATTTTAGGAGTACATGCATTCCAGGATTTAAAATTTCTGGTGCAGTACCCATGATTGTGAGGAGAGCCACCAACAAGTAACGAAAAAGGAAGAAGCTAATAATTTAGCTATCTTCCTTTTATTATTGCTATTTTATCTAAAATACTTGAAAAAAATATATACTATGATATATAATAATTGCATAATAGAAAGAAAGGATTTGTACTTTATGACACCTCATAATGAAGCAAATATTGGGGATATTGCAGATACTGTATTAATGTCTGGAGATCCTCTTAGAGTTAAATATATTGCAGAGAATTTTTTGGAAGATTCTAAACTTGTAAATACCATTCGTGGTATGTATTGCTATACTGGTATGTATAAAAACAAAAGAATATCAGTAATGGCTCACGGTATAGGAATTCCAAGTATGGGAATTTATTCTTATGAGTTATTTCATATATATGGCGTGAATACAATTATAAGGATGGGATCTTGTGGAGCTTTATCAGACAAGCTAGAGCTATTTGATATAGTACTTGTAGAAAACGCATATACAGAAAGTAATTATGCTTTTAGCTTTGATAATAAGCCTTGCAATTTAGTACAAGCAGATAGAGAAATAAACAATATAATAGAAGAAACTGCAAAACAAAAAAGTATACCTTGCAAAAAAGGAAATGTATTATGTAGTGATTGCTTTGATCCATACCTTCCTAATAAAGATGCAATAGTTAACCGTGCGCCAAAAGACTTAAACTTAATTGCTTCTGAAATGGAATCTTTTGCACTATTTTATAATGCAAAAAGAGAAAATAAAAAAGCAGTATGTATACTTACAGTTTCAGATGTGCCAAAATCTAAAAAAGCAATAAGTGCTGAAGAAAGACAAAATTCAATGGATAATATGATAAAGATAGCATTAGATACAGCAATTAAAGTAAAATAATAAAATATGAAGGGAGATATAATAATGAAAGAAACATTAATATTCGGACATAAAAGTCCTGACACAGATTCAATAACATCAAGTATAGTAATGACAAATTTAGAAAAACATTTAGGAGGAGAAAATCCAAAAGCATGTAGACTTGGAAAATTGAATAAAGAAACAGAGTTTGCATTAAATTATTTTAAAGTAGATGCACCAGAGCTTATAGAAAGTATAGAAGAAGGAACAGATGTAATATTAGTAGATCACAACAATTTTTCAGAAAGTGTTGATGGTATAGAAAAAGCAAATATTTTAAAGGTTATAGACCATCATTGCATAGCAAATTTTGAAACTTCATCACCAATATTCTATTTATCAGAACCTGTACGGATGTACAGAAACAATTCTTTTTGAATTATATAAAATGAACAAAGTTGAAATAGAACCAAAAATAGCAGGACTTATGCTTAGTGCAATTATATCTGATACATTACTATTTAAATCACCTACTTGCACAAGTAAAGACAAAGAAGCAGCAGAAGAACTTGCTAAAATTGCAAATGTTGATATCCAAAGTTATGGTATGGAGATGTTAAAAGCAGGAACAGATTTAAGTGAATTTACACCAGAAGAATTAATTAGATTAGATTCAAAGGAAGGTCAAGCAGGAAGCGCAAAATTACAAGTTGCACAAGTAAATACAGCTAGTATAGAAGATGTATTAAAGGATAAAGCTAATATCGAAAATGCAATTAGATCTTTTATAGACGAAAATTCAATAGATATATTTGTATTTGTAATTACAGATATAATTAATAGCAATTCTCAAGCTATTGTTTTAGGCAAAAGACAAGATATATTTGAAAAAGCATTTAATACTAAACTAGAAGATAATATGGCATTTTTACCAGGAGTTGTTTCAAGAAAAAAACAAATCCTTCCAGTTCTTAAAGAAAATGGATAGAAAGGAAAAAATATATGTCAAATATAAAAGTTAATTTAGATAATGCAGGTATAAGTTTAGACGAAATATTAGTATATAAAGAGGAAGTTCAGGAAATTGATAAAATTTTACGCAAAAATCCAAATGATATAAATAATTTCTTAGGATGGATTGAACTTCCAACAAATTATGACAAGGATGAATTTGAAAGAATAAAAGAAGCTGCAAAAAGAGTACAGACAAATTCAGAAGTTTTTGTTTGTATAGGAATAGGAGGTTCATATTTAGGAGCAAGAGCTGTAATTGAAGCTTTAACAAATACATTTTACAATTATAAAAAAAGAGAAACTCCACAAATATTATTTGCAGGAAATAATATAAGTCCAACATACATTAATGATATGATAGAGCTTATAGGAGATAGAGATTTCTCTGTAAATGTAATTTCAAAATCAGGAACTACAACTGAACCTGCAATTGCATTTAGAGTTTTTAGAGAGATACTTGAAAATAAATATGGAATAGAAGAAGCAAGAAAGAGAATATTAGTTACAACAGATAAGGAAAAAGGAGCATTAAAAGAGCTTGCAGATGAGGAAGGGTATGAAACTTTTGTCGTTCCAGATAATATAGGTGGAAGATATTCAGTTTTAACTGCTGTTGGGCTTTTGCCTATTGCAGTTGCTGGAATAAATATAGATGAACTAATGCAAGGTGCAAAATATGCTCAAGACAAATATGCAGATAGCAATTTAAAATATAACGAATGCTATCAATATGCAGTTGTAAGAAATTTACTATATAGAACAAAAAAAGATATAGAAATTTTGGTAAATTATGAACCTAAATTGCATTATTTTACGGAGTGGTGGAAGCAACTTTTTGGAGAAAGTGAAGGAAAAAACGGAAAAGGAATCTTTCCAGCAGGAGTAGATTTCACAACTGATTTACATTCTATGGGACAATATATTCAAGATGGAAGAAGAAATCTTTTTGAAACAGTTATAAATATTGTAAATACTAAATCAGATGTTATGCTAAAAGAGGAAGAAGATAACTTAGATGGATTAAATTATTTGGCCGGAAAGACTATGGACTTTGTAAATAAAAAAGCTATGGAAGGAACAATTGAAGCACATGTTACAGGAAGAGTTCCAAATATTCTAATAAATATAGAAGAATTAGACGAAAAAACAATTGGACATTTAATATATTTCTTTGAACTTGCTTGTGCAATGTCTGGAAATATACTTGGTGTTAATCCATTTAATCAACCAGGAGTAGAGGAATATAAAAAGAACATGTTTAGACTTCTTGGGAAACCATAAAAAATCTCTCGGAAAACCGAGAGATTTTTTAAAGTGTTATATTAGGAAAACTATTACTTATGTGTCTACTTACATTTCTTACACTTATTCCTGTATCTAATGATATAGAATCTAAGGAATAGTCTGAATTTTGTTCAAAATAATTTTGTAAATTTGCAATATCTAATTTATCCTTTGGCATGCAGTTTTGACAAACATCTCCTTCAGTAACAAAGAAACATCCACATCTTTCACATTTTTTAAATTCCATAATAATTTCATCCTCCACATAATATGACATTATTTTATCATAAATGGACAAAAAATTAAATAGTTTTTTAAAAAAAGACAAAATTTTCAAAAAAAATTTTTTTATATAATATATATTTTCGAAAAAAAGGCAAATAATATAATAGATAAAAAAATAGGAGGTAATAAAAATGGATAATGACAATAATCAAAAAATAAATTGTACAGTTAATAGCTGTAAATTCAATAATTGTGAAAACGATGAATGTACTTTACATCAAATAACAGTTGAGCCAATTGACGATTGCGATACTTGCACACCTGATGAATCTATGTGTGGAAGTTATGAATATGGAGACGAGGACGAAGACGAATAGATATAAGTCACATTATAAGTAACAACAATATTTATTTTTTAAGATGTTTGTCGTTTGCAGCCTACAAAATTTATTTTTTTAAAGTAGGCTGCAAAAGTCGCCCTTCGTTTCACTACGGCCCGTCGCTAGTCACATCTTTTAAATAAATATTGTTGTTACTTTCTTTATTAATATAAGAAATAAATTATTATTTTAAAACAATTTCTTTTTTATTTAAATAATTTAAAATATCACTATCTGTCTTAAAATTAAAAACTAATTTATATGCGATAAGTTCCTGAGTTTTGCAATTGAATTTTTTATTTATCTCATTAATTCCATATTTTCCGATCACCAATTATTGGGTGACCAATATGTGCTAAATGTGCTCGTATTTGATGTGTACGACCGGTGTGGAGAATAACTTCTAAAATACTATAATTTTTTTCTTTATTTTCCTCTAAAACAGTATATTCTGTTACAATAGGTCTATAACCTTTTTTAGATTCATCACTAATATATACCATAGATTTTTTGCTATCTTTAAAAAGATAAGCATTTAATATTTGATGTTTTTGTTTAAATATGCCAACAACTTTGCATTTGTAATATTTGGTAATTTCAGAGGTTTTAAATTTTTCTAATAAAATATTAAGTGCTTTTTCAGATTTTGCAAAAAGCACAAGTCCTTCTGTATTCCTATCCAACCTATGACAAGGTTTTAGATACATATTAGGATATTTTTTTAAAAGCATTTCAGTTAAAGAATTTTCGCCAGTAACTTCTATATTTTTAGGCTTATTTACCACCAAAATGTTTTCATCTTCATAAATAGTATCACAAGAAATTTCTTCACCTAAAAGATATTTATCTATAATATATACTTTTATATTATCTCCAGTATGAACTGTAATATTACCAGTTATTTTTATGTCGTTCATTCTAATATCTTTTTTCCTTAAAGCTTTAAAGAAAGTATTTTGTGTAAGGTTAGGAAATTCATTAAAAAGAAATGTACTTAACTTTTTATTATTAAATTTTTCATTTACAACTAAATTTTTCATATTATTATTATACAAAAATTTACAAAAAAGAGCAAGGAAAAATATTATTGAAGTGAATATTTTGAAATTATTTTTGCTTCATATATTTTAATATTTCATTATCAGATATTTTTAAGACATTAATTATTTTTTTCAAAGTTGCGATTTTTGTTTTTTCTTCGTTTTTTTCTATTCTTTGCAATTGTCTTGGGCTAATTCCTAATATTTCAGCTAGATGTTCCTGCGTATAGTTCATTTTTTCTCTGTTTTCTTTTATCATAATTACCACCCGACTAATTATGTCATAACACTTAAAAATTTAACACGGTATAAAATGTCACAATTTTTACAAAATATATTGACATTATTTGTTGCACTATGATATTATAATTTTATGACAAAATATGTCGCAGAATTAATTTATATTTTAGGGAAATATTATATAAATAAAGGAGAAAAAAGTTTGAAAAATAATATAGGAAATTCCACATAACAAATAAAACCCCTAAAAAAGCGGTTTAAAAAAATTAAATA
>CANRFH010000008.1 GCA_947629835.1 uncultured Clostridia bacterium
TTATCTTGTGCATTAAATAATCCATAAGTTACAGCTTTTCCTGCTTCAAATGCAACAATAGTTCCTCTTGTTCTTGCAGTAATATCTCCTTTATATTCCTCGTAACAGTCAAATATATGGTTCATAGTACCATTTCCCTTAGTATCTGTCATAAATTCTGAACGATATCCAATTAAACCTCTTGCTGGAATCTTAAATTCTATTTTTGTATGTCCTTCTTCTGCTGGCTCCATATTAACCATTTCAGCTTTTCTTTTTCCTAACTTTTCAATAACATTTCCTACAAATTCATCTGGTACATTTACAACAAGTCTTTCAATAGGTTCACATTTTACTCCATTGATTTCTTTTATAATAACTTTTGGACGAGATACTAAAAGCTCAAATCCTTCTCTTCTCATTGTTTCAATAAGTACAGATAAGTGTAATTCTCCGGCGACCCGCAACTTCAAATGAATCAGGTGTTGCAGTTTCTGATACTCTAAGGCTTACATTTCTTTCAAGCTCTTTAAATAATCTATCTCTAATATGTCTTGATGTAACAAATTCTCCCTCTCTTCCTGCAAATGGTCCATTGTTTACGCTAAATGTCATAGTAACAGTAGGTTCGTCTATATCTACAAAATCTATTTTTTCTATATGTTCTGGATCACAAATTGTTTCTCCAATATTTATATCAGTAATACCTGAAAATTCAATAATGTCTCCTGCTTTTGCTTCTTCAACTTCCTTTTTCTCAAGACCTACATGGGTGTAAACCTTTGCAATTTTACCATTTGCTGTTTTACCATCTTTTTTGCATACAGCAACTTGCATTCCAGTTTTTACACTACCTCTTTCGACTCTACCAACTGCGATTCTTCCAACATATTCGTCATAATCAATATTAGAAACTAGCATTTGCATAGGTCCATCTTCATCACAGTCTGGTGGATTTATTGTGTCTATTATAGTTTGGAATAAGCAGTCCATTCCCCCATCTTTATCATTCATATTAAGTTTAGCAATTCCTAATTTTGCAGATGCATAAACTACTGGGAAATCTAATTGCTCATCATTTGCATTTAATTCTATAAATAATTCTATTACTTCGTCTACAACTTTTGCAGGATTTGAACCTGGTCTATCTATTTTATTTATTACAACAATAGGTTTTAAATTTAAAGCTAAAGATTTCTTTAAAACCTCTCTTGTTTGTGGCATAGTTCCTTCAAAAGCATCAACTAATAATAATACACCATCAACTGTTTTTAAAACCCTTTCTACTTCTCCTCCAAAGTCAGCATGGCCAGGTGTATCTACTATATTTATTTTAACTCCATTATACATAACAGAAGTATTTTTAGAAAGAATAGTGATACCTCTCTCCTTCTCCAAATCATTTGAATCCATTATTCTTTCTGCCACTTGCTCATTATCTCTAAAAACGTGGCTTTGTTTTAAAAGCTCGTCCACAAGAGTTGTTTTTCCGTGGTCTACGTGTGCGATTATTGCTATGTTTCTTATATTTTTATTATTCATTGTTAAATTTCAATCCTTTCTAATTTTGCCTATATTCACAAACAAATATTATATATCAAATTTTCTCATTTGTCAATCTAATTATCTCTTTCATTAAGGTACTACTTAGGTTTTCCAAAGTTTCTTTATCATTTTTCTTGTCTTTATATTCGCTAAAATCCATTGGCTTTCCAACATTTATTTTTACCTTAGTAAAAGGTTTGTACTTTGCTTGTATTCCAATAGGAATAATTGGAACGCCTGACATTAAACTAATTAATACAGCACCATTTTGTATTTTTCCTTTTTTAGCTATTCCGTTTCTTGTTCCTTCTGGAAATATCATTAATAAATGATTTTCTTTTAATACTTTTATACTTGTTTTAAGTAACGTTGTATCATGTGAGCCTCTCTTTACAGGAATTGCATGTACTTTTACTGCAAGCCATTTGACAAAAGCATTTACAAATAATTCTTGTTTTGCAAGAACATATATGTCATTTCTTTTTAAAGAAGCTACCATTGTTGGTGGATCCCAATTACTTATGTGGTTTGGACATAATATAAAAGGCTTTCCATCTTCTATATACTCTTTACCTACAACTTTTACTCTAAATAAAAATAGTGTTGTGATTCTAAGTGCAAACTTAATTATAGCTCTAACCATTATTTTTCTCCTTTAGTTTTAAATTTATTATACTTTCTATTTTATCTACAACTTCATCAATTGTCATATTTGTACTATCAACTACTATTGCATCTTCTGCCTTAACAAGTGGTGCAATTTCTCTTTCTGTCTCTAATTTATGTCTTTGAATAATGCTATTTAAGACTTCTTCATAACTTGTTTCTATTCCTTTTTCTAGATTTTGTTTATATCTTCTATTTGCTCTTTCTTCCAAAGAACAATCTAAGAATATCTTTACATCTGCATTTGGAAATACAACTGTTCCAATGTCTCTACCTTCCATTATGACATTTTCTTCTTCTCCCATTTTTCTTTGAAGAGGAGTCATTTTATCTCTTACAATTTTAAGAGCAGCAAATTTTGCAACCTCACTATCTACCTTTGGGCTTCTTATATCTTCTGAAACATCTTTTCCATTTAATAAAACTTTTTGTTTTCCGCCATTATGTTCTAATTTTATATTTATTTTTTCTAATACTTCTAAAATGGCTTTTTCATCACTAGTAGAAATACCTTTATTTATACATTCAAGTGTAACACACCTATACATAGCTCCAGTATCTATATTTATAAGATGTGTTTTCTCTGCTAAAAGTTTAGTTACAGTTCCTTTTCCAGTACCTGCTGGTCCATCTATTGCAACAACAAATGACATAATTTATCCTTCCTTTTTTAGTTTATATTATTATTCAAATTCTAATGCACGAGCAACAATTTCAATGTGATTTACATTCATAGCAGTTAATTGCTCTATTTCCTTTTTACATTTATCCTTAAATTCAGTTAAGCTATCTAATATGTTATATCCATACATAACTATAACTTCCATATATATATCTGGGCCTTCTTCATTTTTAGTTATTCTCATTTTAGCTATTTTATGTATTGCAGGAGTTTTTTCTGCTAAATATTCAGCGATTTGCCTGAAAACTTGATCTGATATTGTAAAATTACCCATATAACTAAAAGTTGGTCTGATTATAGATTTTTCTGAAACATATGGATCTTTTCCTAGTCCTTTTGATTTAAAAATTTGAAGCGGATCTAATATATATCCTGAAAAATCTTTTTTAATTTCAAATGTTGGTACAGGTATAACGTGCTTGCCTTCTGTTATTCTTATTCTTTTTGCTGTTTCCATTTCTTCCTCTGTTGCAATTTCATCTATATATATAATTTTTGAAATTTTAGGCAATCCCAAATTTTCTGCTATCTTATATACCATATTATCAGATGTACCAAGTATCATTATTGAATCAGGTTTATATTTTCTAATTGCAGTTTTTATCTCTTTCTTTTCCTCAGGGGTTTGAAAAAGTGCATGTTTAACAGTTTCTATTTTGGTTACAGCTTTTTTTGCAGAGTTACCTGCAATAACTTCATTGTCTTTTATAAAAAGGCCATCATCAATAATGTAACTTATATTATTTTCTCCAGCTACATATTGAGCTCTATAACTTTTTCCTGTACCTGATGGTCCAACAAATGCATATACTTTTATACTATTAAAAGACCACATAAAATTTCCTCCTATTTAAGATAAATTTAAGCGTGCATTTTCATACACGCTTTTTTCTTGCTTTATATTACTTCATTTATTTTTATATCTCTAACGTGCTCAATCTTTTCCCAATTAGTATCTCTCTTAAACAAGCATTTAAAGTTAATTACTAACCAGCTTCCTAAAAATATTGGATAACAGATAAGTCCTTTAATCATTGGTTTTATAGGTTTTTTATCAAGTTTCATTATGATGATTGCTGTAAGTATTGGTAAAAGGAAAGTTGGAATCAAATATCTTAGATAATTTTCAATAAGCGCTAACCTTGTCATTCCTTTTCCTATATACATAACTGCATTTATAAGTAATAATACCAAAGTTATAACAAACATTGGAATACTTCCAACGATATATAATAAACCATCAAATGTAACTAATGTTTTATGGCCTTTTACAGAGTTTATAAGCTCTTTTGTATATTTGCTCATACATTGCATGTGACCAACAGTCCATCTAGAACGTTGTGACCAACTTTGTTTAAATCCTACTGGTTGTTCATCATAAACTATTGCATCAGTTGCCCATCCAAGTTTTCTTCCTGCAATTATCCTTTGAAGTGAAAACTCAATATCCTCAGTTAAAGTAGATGTTTGCCATCCATTAGGTTTTATAACATCAAATTTAACCATAAAGCCTGTTCCATTTATTAATGGTGATAATCCTAAATTATATCTTGCTAAGTGATAAAATCTATTCATCATCCAATAAAATATTGCATATCCAGAAGATATCCAGCTATCAGTTGGGTTCTTTATATCTCTGTAACCTTGGACTACTTCTTCACCTTGACACAATTTTTTATTCATATTTTTAATAAAATCTTTATCTACTATATTATCTGCATCAAACACACAAAAAGCATCATAATCTGCATTTTCTTCTATTTTTTTAGATAAAAACCATTGTAATGCCTGACCTTTTGTATGTTCTTCATCATTATTTCTAGTATAAACAATCGCACCAGCATTTTTTGCAATTTCTGCTGTTCCATCTGTACAATTATCTGCAATCACATAAATATCATATAATTCCTTTGGATAATCTTGTTTATTCAAACTATCTATTAAGTTTCCTATAACAGACTCTTCATTATGAGCTGGTATAATTGTCATAAATTTATGTTCTTTATTTGTCAATAATGGTTTGTCTTTTAGTTTTACTAATGAACAAATACTTATTAATAACTGATAAAGCCAAAATATAGTTATAATCCATACAATTGCCTGTTGTAAGATATATAAGTATTCCACAATTAACCTCCTATTTTTGAAATTATATTTTAGTATGTTCTAATTTATTCCTAAATTTGCACTAAATTATATTATACTATAAATTTCCAAAAAAAGCAAATTTTACATGCATACTAGTAATGCAATGTAATAATATTTGTTTAAAAGAAGCGCGTCCCAGCGACCAACCGGAGCGTAGCGAAGGGCGACTTTTGCAGCCTACTTTATTAAAAATTTAATTTGTAGGCTGCAAACGACAAGCTTCTTGAAAAATAAATATTATTACATTGTTATATATAACATTAATCTATATTTTTTGCAGTAAGATTAATTCTTCCTTGGTCATCTATTTCATAAACTTTAACTCTTATAGTATCTCCTACTTTTAATACATCTTCAACTTTATTTATTCTTTCATCAGAAATCTTTGATATATGAAGAAGTCCTTCTTTTCCTCCTCCTACATCTACAAAAGCTCCAAAGTTCATTATTCTTGTAACTTTTCCTGTATATATTCCGCCTTTTTCTATTTCTCTTGTAATTTCTTCAACCATATCAAGAGCTTTCTTACCACTTTCGCAATCTTGTGAATAGATAAATACATTTCCATCTTCTTGTATATCGATCTTTACACCTGTTTCATCAATAATCTTATTAATTACCTTTCCACCAGGTCCGATTACATCTTTTATCTTGTCTACACTAATTTTAATATTAGTTATTTTTGGAGCATATTTTGATAATTCTTTTCTAGGTTCTGCAATTTGTTTCAACATTATTTCATCTAATATATATTCTCTTGCTTTCTTTGTTCTAGCAAAAGCTTCTTCTATAATATTATATGTTAGTCCATCAATTTTTATATCTACTTGTATTGCAGTTATACCTTTATGAGTTCCTCCAACTTTAAAGTCCATATCTCCAAAGAAATCTTCTATTCCTTGTATATCTGTAAGCATTATATATTTTGAAGGATCTTCTGGATCAGTTACAAGACCAGTTGAAATACCTGCAACAGGTGCTTTTATTGGAACACCTGCATCCATCAAAGCAAGTGTACTTCCACATATGCTTCCTTGTGAAGTAGATCCATTAGAGCTTAATACTTCTGATACAACACGTATTGCATATGGAAATTCTTCTTTTGAAGGAAGTACAGGAACTAATGCTTTTTCAGCAAGAGCACCGTGACCTATTTCACGTCTTCCTGGTCCTCTTGAAGTTCTTGCTTCACCAACACTATATGCTGGGAAGTTATATTGATGCATATATCTTTTTTCTGTGTCCTCATCTATTCCATCTAATTCTTGAGCCTCTGAAAGCATACCAAGTGTTGCAATAGACATTACCTGAGTTTGTCCTCTTGTGAAAATTGCACTTCCGTGAACTCTTGGTAAAATTCCAACTTCACAAGATAATGGTCTTATTTCGTCTATTGCTCTTCCGTCAGGACGCTTGTGTTCTTCATAAATCATTTTTCTAACACATTTCTTTTCTAGTTTATATATTATTTCACCAATTTCTTGTTTTCTTTCTTCAACAAATTCTTCTCCATACTTTTCTAATAGATAGTTTGTTATATCTTCTGTTAATTTTTCAATATTTGCATCTCTGACTTCTTTATCTTGAGCTTGTACATCTTGATACATTCTGTCTTTATAATTATCTTCTACTTCTTGATATAGGTCTTCAGAAACTGCAAAAGATTTATACTCAAATTTTGGTTTTCCAATTTCCTTTTGTATATTTGAAATAAATTCACAAACTTTAATAATTTCTTTGTGTCCTTCTTTTATTGCATCTAACATAACATCTTCTGGTATTTCATTTGCACCAGCTTCTATCATTGTTATTTTTTCTAATGTTCCTGCAACAGTTAAAACTAAATCTGTTTTTTCTCTTTGCTTTAATGTTGGGTTAATAACAATTTGTCCATCTACATATCCTACATTTACTGCTGCTGTTGGTCCACCAAATGGAATATCAGATATAGCAAGAGCACAAGATGTTCCTATCATTGCTGCAACCTCTGGAGAGCAATCTGGATCTACTGATAAAACTGTTGCTATTACACATACATCATTTCTAAAATCTTTTGGAAATAGTGGTCTTATTGGTCTATCTATTGCTCTTGAAGTAAGGATTGCTTTATCTGCTGGCTTTCCTTCTCTTTTTGTAAATCCTCCTGGTATTTTTCCTACTGAATATAGCTTTTCCTCATAATCTACTGATAATGGGAAAAAGTCTATTCCTTCCTTTGGTTCTTTGGAAGCGGTAACATTTACCATTACAACTGTTTCTCCATATCTAACCATTACACTTCCGTTTGCAAGTTCTGCAATTTTTCCATTTTCGATAACTAATTTTCTTCCTGCAAGTTCTGTTTCAAATGTTCTAAACATATTTTTACCTCTTTTCTAATTTGATTTATATTATACATTCGTATATAGATCTTAATTTGGTAACTTCAATAATATATTATTCTTATAAAACAATACATTATTCAAGCTACTGAAACTAAAATGTATATACGAATTGCTAATATACATATTTCAAGGCGTTTAATATAAAATCAAACGCCCCAAAGTTTAAAATTATTTTCTTAAATTTAATTTTTCAACTATTTCTTTATATCTTGTTTCATCTTTTTTAGCTAAATAGTTTAAAAGATTTCTTCTTTTACCAACCATTTTTAAAAGTCCACGTCTTGAATGATTGTCCTTAGTATGAACTTTTAAATGCTCAGTAAGTTCATTAATTCTTTCTGTTAAAAGAGCTACTTGTACTTCTGGAGAACCAGTGTCCTTTTCGTCTCTTTTAAAAGTTGAAATAATTTCTTGTTTTCTTTCCTTTGTCATATTTACACCTCCATTTTCATTTTAATTTGCCAATTTCCTAGCCTAAGTGGTGTGATTCTCCTTAAGCCAAGAAGTAGGTACTACTATATTTTACTACATTTGGTAAATAATTGCAAGTGTTTTTCGTCTATTTATCAATTAAATTATTAGTTTAAAGTAGCCAAACGCAGGGGTTTTATATTTAGAAGAAATTGAAGACCCCCGAAAAACTTCGTAGGCGTCTCCCGCGTGGGTTCAATTTATAATAAATATAAAACCCCCGACGAGATTTGGCTGACTGTAGATAGCAACTTTTATTCTTCTCCCACAACTTCTATTTCTAATTCAATGTGCTTTCCAGTTTGTCTGTATACTTCTTTTTGTACAAATTCTATTAAATCTAAAATATCCTGAGAAGTAGCATTTCCTTCATTTACAATAAATCCTGCATGTTTTTCTGATACCTTTGCTCCTCCTATTTGTTTTCCCCTTAACCCGCATTCATCTATAAGTTTAGCAGTTATAAAGTCTTTACCTCTTTTAAAAGTACTTCCTGCTGAATGTTTATCATATGGTTGTTTTTCTTTTCTTTGCTTTAGAAGTTCTTTCATTTTATTTTCTATCTCAGCTTTATTTCCTTTTTTAAGCTTTAATGTTGTTTCTAGTATTATGTATTTTTTGGAATCAAATATGCTTTTTCTATATTCAAACTTATGTCCATCTAAATCTATTTCATGTATATTTCCTTCATAATCCATATATTTTGTTGAATATACAATATCTTTCATTTCTTTTCCAAAGGCTCCAGCATTCATCTTAACTGCTCCACCAACTGTTCCAGGAATACCTGATGCAAATTCAAAGCCTTCTATTTCTTCTTGTAATAATTTTTGAGCTAAGCTTCCATTTTTTTCTCCACTACCACAAGTTACAAAAATATATTCACCTTTTTCTTCTATTTCAAATTTTTTAATATCAATTTGACAAACAATACCCCTTATCCCTTTATCTGTTACTAAAATGTTACTTCCATTGCCTAATATAAATAATGATATATTATTTTCTTTGGATATTTGTAAGACATATTTTAAATTTTCTATACTATCTACTTTAACAAAAATATCAGCTGTACCGCCTGTTTTAAAAGTAGTATGTTTCGACATATCTTCATTTAAAAATATATCTTTTTTATCTATCTTTTTACTTAACATTTCCAATATTTCCATAAAATGCTCCTTCTGGTATATTTTACCACAAATGTATGATTATTTACAGTATTTTATGAAAATATTTGAAAAAATACATAAAAAAGGAATAGTTAAGTCACTATTCCTTTTTTACAAAATTATTAAAATTCAACTTTTTCTTCAATCCAATTAGTTAAGTCTGAAATTTTAACTCTTACTTGTTCCATTGTATCTCTATCTCTTATTGTTACTGTATCATCTTGTTCTGTGTCAAAATCAATTGTTATACAATATGGAGTTCCAATTTCATCTTCTCTTCTATATCTCTTTCCTATGCTTCCAGCCTCATCATAGTCACACATAAATTTCTTAGAAAGCATTTCATATACTTCTTCTGCCTTAGGGCTTAACTTCTTAGATAAAGGAAGTATAGCTGCTTTATATGGTGCTAATGCAGGATGTAGTTTCAAAACAGTTCTTGTATCACCCTCAGCTATTTCTTCTTCTGCATAGCCATTGCAAAGGAAAGCTAAAGCAACTCTATCTGCTCCAAGTGAAGGCTCTATACAATATGGTGTATATCTTTCATTAGTTTCTGGATCTAAGTAGTCTAAATCTTGTTTTGAATGATTTGAATGTTGTTTTAAATCATAATCAGTTCTGTCTGCAATTCCCCAAAGCTCTCCCCATCCAAATGGAAAAGCAAATTCTATATCAGTTGTTGCAGCACTATAAAATACAAGCTCTTCTTTTGAATGATCTCTCAAACGTATTTTTTCTTCATCCATTCCAAGAGATATAAGCCAATTTTTGCAAAAATCTTTCCAATATTTGTGCCATTCTAAGTCTGTTCCTGGTTTGCAGAAAAATTCAAGTTCCATCTGCTCAAACTCTCTTGTTCTAAATGTAAAATTACCAGGTGTTATTTCATTTCTAAAAGCTTTACCAATTTGTGCAATTCCCATAGGTATCTTTCTTCTAGTAGTTCTTAATACATTTTTAAAATTAACGAATATACCTTGTGCAGTTTCTGGTCTCAAATATATTTGTGTTGTAGAATCTTCTGTTACACCTTGAAATGTCTTAAACATCAAATTAAATTTACGAATATCTGTAAAGTTTTCTTTTCCACAATTTGGACAAGCTATATGATGCTCTTTCATATAACTTATCATTTTTTCATCAGGCCAACCATCAACTATTTCTTCACAGTGATGTTCATGCATCCATTCTTCAATTAATTTATCTACTCTATGTCTTGTTTTACATTCCTTGCAATCTATAAGAGGATCTGTAAAACCTCCAACGTGGCCAGATGCAACCCAAGTTTCTGGGTTCATTAAAATTGCAGCATCTAGTCCAACATTATATTTGCTTTCTTGTATAAACTTCTTTCTCCATGCATTTTTGATATTATTCTTTAATTCTACACCAAGTGGTCCATAGTCCCAAGTATTTGCAAGTCCTCCATATATTTCAGAGCCTGCATATATGTATCCTCTGGCCTTGCATAAATTTACAATTGTGTCCATATCTTTTAACATAAGTAAAACGTTCCCTCCTAAAAGTTATTTTTGTGATCTTAGATATATAGCATTTCCAAGTAAAGTTAATATGAATAGAAGTATTCCGATTGGAATTAAATATTCTGTTATAGCTATTCTAAATATTGCAATAATACTAATATATAATGCTACTATTCCAACTACTGTGATTAGTGGGGTAAATAAAGCTTTTACTATTCCTAATTTTCTAAATGCAATAACAAAATATATTAATGATAATGCTAATGCTACAACTATTGGTGCTATATAAACTTTTACTAGATCATATAAATTTGCACCAGGTACATTTATTGCTATTACATTATTATCAACATCTTCAAAGGAATACTTTGCTTTTAATTTTTCTTTTAAACTTGATACTTGTTCATCAGTTATTGATTTTACTTTTATAGAAGCTGTATCATTAAACTCATCAGTATATGAAACAGTAAAGTCTCCATCTATAACTTCATCTGCTATTTGTCTAACATCCTCAATATTTGATGGATCTGTCATATATATATTTATCATTGTGTATTTGCCATATTCATCTCCAAGATTAAGTCCTTTTGTGAATATCATAACTAATCCAGCAATGATAATGACTAGTGCGATTACTAAAACTATTAATCTTTTTTTCATTTCTTAAATCAATCCTTTCTCATTCTCAGTGCAAATTATTAATCATTTTTCGTATTATATTTAGCAAGTAACATGCCTCTTACAAATATTAGGTTTGTTATTGCAATACTTATTATTCCATAGAATAATGTCATACCTATTGAATATATTGCAACTTCCTTCATAAATGTAAATACTATTGCAATAATTAAAAATACTACAATTAAATCTATCATATCAAGATAAGTCTTGATTGTTACATTTGCTACGTTTTCATAAGAATTGTTTTCTTTTATTTTATTTAATATTTTTATTATACAATATGCTTCTAATAGTACAAGTACTAATAAAGCTGATAGAGTTCCTAATGATATAACTGTTGATGTGTATCTAATAAGTAATAATAATATTGCTATCTCTAATACTATTCCTAATGAACAAATTAATCCATTTGTTTTGTATTTAGCTATTAAATATATAACTACTATTGCACAAATCACTGCAATTGCACCTATTGCAAAATATATTATATTTTGGTTAATATTACTATTTATATATTCACTAGTTGTAACTTTATAAGTTATTGGAAATTCAGGGTTATTTAGTAATACACTATATATGCTTGCATTTGAAATATATTGATATAAAGCACTATTAGATGTAGCAGTTCCCATTGAAAGCGTAAGTTCTCCGTTAGTTATTTCGCTTTCAAAACCTGTTGTAAGCATAGTGGTTCCACTGAATATAATAGAAACATGTTTATGATCCTCTTCGCTCTCTGAATCTTCTGAATCTTCTGTTTCTTCTGTTTCAACATAATTTCTAGTTATTTCAGCAAATTTTTCTTTTCCTTCTTCATCAAAAGTAATTTGTAGATATACAACTACTGCACCAGTTTCATTGTTTCCATAAACAACTGCTGCTTTTGCAATATGACTTCTATCTAATAATACTTCTTTTGTTTCAGAATCTACGATAGAAAAATCTCCCTTTTGAACTGCACTTTGAAGTAAAGTATCTGTGCTGTTATTTTCTTCTAGTTCAACAACTATATCTCCTGTTTGATCATCTACTTTTACTAGATAATATTCTGTACCAAATTGCCCAAGTCTATTATCTAATATTTCCTTTATTTTTCTATAATTATCAGAATTTAAAACTTCTTCACTATTTACAGGTACTTTTTCTGTTGTGTAATCATCTTTATTTGCATCTTCTGGAATACTATCTACTACATTTCCATCTTTATCCTTTATTACATCTGATGTACTGTCATCTACTTGAAGATATGTAATTCTCTTTCCAGTAAATTCTGAAGATAACGAATATTTTGGTAAAGCGTTATCTCTAAATTGAGTTTTACTTGTATATACACCAACAAATGCAATTATTGAAATTAATACAATTATTAGTATATAAAATAGTAATTTTAGTTTGTTTTTCACGTTATTCACAATCCTTTCTTAAATTATAATAATTTTGTATCATTAATTATTAACTCAAACCAAACTTTTAAAAACTTAGCCGCATATTTGCTCATTATCATTCTATCAATAAATATTTCAAAATAATCAAGTACAGGACAAAGTTCTGTATCTATTTGTAAATTTAAAGTTATTTTTCTTTCTTCGTTGTTTATTACAAGGTTAGCATTTGTAACCGCATAATTTACTCTGTCGTGCTTATCAAATGTTCCGAGATTAGTATTAACAACTCTATCTCTATGAACATCAGATTTATCTGCAAGTATCAAAGCTGCTGAAATATCACTTACTGCTGTTCCAGTTTCTTCATCATGATTACCTATTGCCATCATAATTTCAGTTCTATCGTTAACATTCATACCCATATCTTTTAAAATGTTATATGCAAGTATTGCTCCAGAATGAGCGTGGTCTTTTCTATTTATGCAATTACCAATATCGTGAAGATATCCTGCAATCTTAGCAAGTTCTACACGGTCTTCTGGGTAACCTAATGTTTCCAATATATGTCCAGCTCTTTGAGATACTATTCCAACATGTCTTACAGAATGTTCTGTATATCCTAAACTATTTAGTTGTTTTTGTGCTGCTTGAATCAAGGCTTGTACATCTTCATTATTCTTTACATCTTCAAGAGTTATCATAAAAACCTCCATATACTTTATAGATTTTATAATAAATTTGTAAAAAATTCAATATTTATTTGAAATTTTAGTGAAAAACTTAAAAGTTCTCTAAGTTATACCTTAGAGAACTTTCATAAATATATATTTTTTCCTATTTTGCAATTGATATACCAAGTACTTTATATTTTGCAACGCCATCTGGTATTTGAACTTCTACAATTTGATTTTTTTTTGCACCTAAAAGTGCTAATCCTATTGGTGATTCATTCGATATTTTATTTTGTGATAAATCTACTTCGGTAGATCCGACAATAGTATATTCAACATCTTCATCAAATTCTAAATCCTTTACTTTAACTGTGTTTCCGATTTGAACTACCTTAGTATCTATTTCAGACTCATCAATTATTTTAGCATATCTTAGTTTGTTTTCAAGGTCTGCTATTTTTATTTCATTTTGTGCTTGTGCATTTTTTGCTTCATCATATTCTGAATTTTCTGACAAGTCCCCAAATCCTAATGCTATTTTTATTCTTTCTGCTATTTCAGATCTTTTTTCTGTTTTTAGATATTCTAGTTCCTTCTCGATTTTATCGTATCCTTCTTGTGACATAATTATTTCTTTATTATCCATATCGATTACCTCCAAATGTAATTAATTATCTAATATATTACGCTAATATTTTTTATTTGTCAAGATATTATATGGAATTTTTTAAGAATATATTTCTTTAATTTTTTCATAATGAATCTAAAATGTCTAAAAATTTGCATTTTCTTGGGAAAAATGGTATAATATATATATATAAGTAGGAGGCGATCCTATGAAAAGAAAAATTTGTATTATAATTTTAATATTTATATTAGTAATTATATGCCTACAAAGCAGTTCAGTTTATGCAGGCCTTGCTAGTAGTGCTCAATCGGAGTCTGGATATTCACCACCACCACCAACCCCATCTGATGCTGATCCTACTCCTACTTCTCCTCAGCCAAGTGGCCCATCTACTCCTTCTGGTCCACCAACAGTAACTATACCTCACTATACATATATTCAAGGAAATGTATATGAAGATTTAGGATATAGTAGAAGAGGTACTAGTGTAGGAGAAGATGATAGATTAGCTCTTGATTTTCCGATTTCTGATGTTTTAGTTAATTTAATACAAGGAGATCAGATTGTAGCATCAACTAGAACAGATGAAAATGGTAATTATCGTTTTGACCCAGTAGATGGAACATATTCAATCGAAATTTGGTATGGAGATACAAATGGAGTTTCTTTTGATAATGTTAATACTGTTAAAAATGTTTTAAAATATAACGGACAAGATTATATGACCGTTGGCACCCCTACTGAACAAGACTACTTAAATATTGAACAGATAGAAATAAAAAATAGTGGTAAAGGTGCTGCTCAAATATATATAGCGCTTGACTGCTCAGCTAGTAGTCGTACTACAATGGTTGATGTTAATGGTATTGAAAAGTCTAGATTAAGAGTAGAAGTAGAAGCAGCTAGTAGACTTATTAATTCATTATTAAATAGTGGTCAAAATATTTATGTAGGACTTGTATTCTTCTCAGGAACAAGTTATAGGTCTGTATATCTTTGCAAGAATGAAACATTATTAAATAGTGCTTTAACTGATATTTTAAATAACAATTGGTATACACCTAACACAGATATTGTTGCTGCATTAGATAAAGCTTATAATTCCTTTGCTAACAATGCACAAGGATCTTCAAATAGATATATAATATTACTCTCAGATGGTATTCCAACAGCTGCTGGCGATGTAAAAGTATATTGTGATGAATCAGAAGAAGAAACTTTACGTAAATTGTATGGTCCTTTAAAAAGTGCAACAAGAGATAAAGTACTATCTTTAAAAAATGATGGAGTTAATGTATTTTCTTTACTAGTACAATCTAGTGATCAAGAAGAATATGATTACGTAGAAAGTATATATGGTGACACTTCTACCCGTCATTTAACTAAACAGGATGGTGCAGAATTAGCAAAAGGAATCACAGAAGATTTAAAGCAATATATATATGAAACTACTGAGGTGCAAGAATATAAATCAGGTTCATATATTTATGCAGGATATGAAGATGCTGAACGTAGAAAAGCTGTTTATAACAATTTTGAATCATTCTATTATGGAAATACAAGTCCATTTAAAATGATTGATGAATATGATGCAAGTAGTGAATCACAAGAAATAGCTAAATGGTTAAGTGATAAAACAAAAATGTGTGTAATAGGTGGAAGTAATTATAGTATACAAAAATATTCTGGACCTGTATTTGTTTATGAATATGATGATGATGGAAATGTCACAAAGATATATCAACATGTTAATACTGGATATTCAGGCCAAAACTTTATTTTAGGAAGAATACCTGAATCAACACTTCAAACTAAAGTAACTCTTAGTGGTTTACGAATAACTTTAATTGATGGACAAACTATATATGATGTTCCAAATACTGCAAGAGATGCAAATGATTTTATAAAAAGAGCAGAAGATATTGTTGCATCAGTAGATGATGAGTTAGTACATGGTTCAACAATAGAGCTTGAATATACAATTACTGTTTACAATACATCTTCTATACCAAATAGTTATTTGGAAATACTTACTCACATACCTGCTGGATATATGTATTCTCCAAATCACACTCTTTTAACTGAAAAAAACAAAACAAACAGTGATAAAGGATGGGTAGAAATTTCTCTTTTACAACTTTATGCAGAAGGATACATAGATGCAGATACTCTTACTGAATTTCAGTCTTCACCATCTATTCTACTTAGATTAGATAATGAAGGAAAATTAGGTCAAAATCAATCTTATTCAGTAAAATTTGTAGTAAGTCAAGTAATAGGAGGATTAGATTATTTAGATCCAAGTCCAAGAGCTTATGCAGAAGTTATGAAATACTCAAATAATGAACATAGAAGAAACTTGGAAGAATATGGTACTTATAATATAAATGGCTATACGATAAGAAATTTAAGAAGTGTATATCCTGGAAATAGTATGGAGATTGACTTCTCTGGTGAACCAACTAACGATGTATTTATAATACCACCAACAGGAATATATTCACCTAATAAAATACTACTAGTAATTTTCCTTTCAAGCTTAATGGTAATTACAATTATTTATAAAAAGAAAATTAAAAATAGAGTATAACTAAAATAGACATCAAATAATAAAATTTGATGTCTATTTTTATATATGTTTTAAGCAATCATTACCTTTACCCCATCTTTCTTCATTTGATTATATATATTTGAATAAGTATCTTTTCTGTATATATAGCTCTCATAAAGTATGTTTGAATCAAAATTTCCTTTATTAAAAAATTCTTGATAATTATCTTTATTATATTCTATACAATAATCATTTATAATCTTGCCTTCGAAATTAATCTTATTTGCTTCTATTTTTGTCTGTATGTTAATTATAATTGCAGAAGGATTAATTTTATATCTAATAATTTTTTCCTCGTCAAAATCGAAATTTATAATTATATCCGTTTTGCTTAAACTTTTAGATTTATTATTTGTAATTTGCATAGCTATTCCATAATCTTCGCATAAATCTTCTAGGTATAAATACCTTTGGGGTTCATTAGTTATAATTTTAAAACTTCTTACTTTCTCTGCAATATGTAATAACTGTGATAATAATACATCATCTACCCTATTTATTAAAATTGCAACGTTTTGCATTTCTATCTTTTCATTTTGGTTTTTTACAACTAATTCTAATATATCATAAATTAAAAACTTTAATATCCATCTACCATTTAAGATACATAATTTATAATTATTAAGCTGTTCTATTAAATTACTATTTTCTTGCATCTTATTTGAAAGGGCTATTGCTATTTCTTCTTTTTTATTTGCTTTGTATAGCTTTTTTGCAATTTTCTTAGTTCTTCTCAAACTTATATCTTTTTCTTCGTCAATATATACAGATTTCAAAAAAATCACCCGAATATTATTTATATTCGGGTGATATGTTATTTATTATCTTTTAAGTCTAATTTTATATGAACTTCTTTAAGTTGTTCTTCAGTTACTCTTCCAGGTGAACCCATAAGTAAATCTTGTGCTTTACTATTCATAGGGAATGCAATTACTGATCTTATATTTGGTTCATCAGTTATAAGCATAATCATTCTATCAACACCTGGTGCAATTCCTGCGTGTGGAGGTGCTCCATAATGGAAAGCATTGAATAATGCTGAGAACTTTTCTTCTATTACTTCTTTTGAATATCCTGCTATTTCAAATGCTTTAATCATAAGTTCTGGATCATGATTTCTGACTGCACCAGAAGATAATTCAATTCCGTTACAAACAATATCATATTGATATGCAAGTATATCTAATGGTTCTTTATTTTCTAAGGCTTCCATTCCTCCTTGTGGCATAGAAAATGGATTATGGCTAAATTCTAGTTCTCCTTCATCTGATATTTCATACATAGGAAAATCTATAATCCAGCAGAATTTGAATACATCTTTTTCTAATAAATCTAATCTATTTCCTAGCTCTTTTCTTATTTCTCCTGCAATGCCTGAAACCTTATCTTCTTCGTCTGCTACAAAGAATATAGCATCTCCTGGCTTTAAGCCTGTTTTTTCATTTAATAATTTTGCTTGCTTTTCAGTTATAAATTTTGCAATAGAACCTTGATAACTTCCATCTTCATTTACTTTAACCCAGGCTAAACCTTTTGCATTACATTCTTCTGTTGCAAATTCTACCATTTTATCAAAGAATTTTCTTGAGCTATTTGCTGCATTTGGAGTTACAATAACTCTTATAGTTTTATCTTTAAATGCATTAAATTCAGTATCTTTAAATATGTCTGTAACATCTTGTATAATTAAAGGATTTCTTAAATCTGGTTTATCAGATCCATATTTTAACATTGCATCTCTGTATGTGATTCTAGGGAAAGGATATTCTGATACCTTTTTATTAGAGAATTTTACAAAAGTATCATACATAACTTTTTCCATAACAGCAAATACATCTTCTTGTGTTGCAAATGCCATTTCCATATCTAATTGATAAAATTCTCCTGGTGCTCTATCTGCTCTTGCATCTTCATCCCTAAAACAAGGAGCTATTTGAAAATATTTATCAATTCCAGAAACCATTAATAGTTGCTTAAATTGTTGTGGAGCCTGTGGAAGTGCATAAAATCTTCCTGGATGAACTCTACTTGGTACTAAATAATCTCTTGCACCTTCTGGTGATGAGCTTGTAAGAATTGGTGTTTGAACTTCTGTAAATCCTCTTTCAATCATTTGAGCTCTTAAAAATTGAATAATCTTTGATCTAAGTAAAATGTTATTTCTCAATTTTTCATTTCTCAAATCTAAGAACCTATATTGTAATCTTAAATCTTCCCTTGCCTCTATATCTGAATTAACTTCAAATGGTAAAGGTTTTAATCTTTTTCCTAAAATCTCTACTTTATCAATTACAACTTCTACTTCACCTGTTGTCATATCTTTATTAATATCATGTTCATCTCTTGATCTTACAATTCCTTCAACAGAAACCGTAGATTCAGTAGGAATACGAGAAACAGTTTCAACAAGGTCACTCTCTCCTGAAATTACACACTGAGTAATACCATATTGATCTCTAAGATGCATAAATACAAGGCCTCCAAGATCTCTTATAGCGTGTACCCATCCTGCAATTTCTACTCTTTGTCCTACATTTTCCTTTCTAATTTCTCCACAATTATGTGTTCTGTACTCGTTCATAACTGTCCCCTTTCTATATTAAATAAATAATTTTGCAATGCTTAATTTTCAAACTGAGCCCAAGCATTGTTTGCTTTTAATTCATTTACTTTCTGATCATGCTCCTGTGCTGTTTTTGTAAAATATACATTTCCCGATGCATCTGCAACGAAAAATAAATAATCTGTTTCATTTGGGAAAATTGCAGCCTCAATAGATGTCTTACTTACATTTGATATTGGTCCTACTGGCAATTTTCCATTCATATTTGGTCCTCTTGTATTATATGGATTATATGTGTTAATTTCTGATCTATAAAGGTCTCTTGAACCTAAATCTATTTTAAATGCATAATATGTTGTAACATCGCTTCCTATGCTCATATTTGCATTTAACCTGTTGTATATTACACTTGATATATCTTTTCTATCTTTATCAAATATTGCCTCATTTTCGATTATAGATGCAATAGTTAGTAGTTGATGTACGGTGTATTTACTATTTTCTATGTCTTCTTTGTATTCATCAAGAACTTTTTCTGTTTGATCTAAAAGAGTCTCAAATATTTTTTCTACTGTAACATTTTCGTCTTCAAATGAATAAGTATTTGGAAATAGGTATCCTTCTAGTGAGTAATATATATTTTCGTCTTTAATTTCATCAGTCAAAAACCAATATTTTTCTATTAGACTATTTATATACTCTTCATTCTCTAAAAGATTATATACATCTTCTTCTGTATTATTAGTATTGTCTGCAATAGTCTTTGCTACATTTGCAAAAGTTTTTCCTTCAACAAATGTTATATTTTTTCCTTCTTTAAATACTTTTCCAGTTTGCAAGGCTTCTACTATTTCAGGTACACTCATATTTTTGGTAAGTTCATATTTTCCTGCTTGGAAAGAACTTACATTATTCAATTTCACATATATTTTGAAAGCTAAAACATTTTTTATCAAATCATTTTCTTTTAAAATATTAGCGATTGTATTTGCTCCTGAACCCATTTGAATTTCGATAGAAACATATTCATTTTCTTCACCAATACCTGATAAAGATGTATTATACCACAAAACTGCTGAAATTGCTAGTGCAATTATTAATACTAATATAATTAATAATATTTTTAAAATTGGGTGCTTCTTTTCTTCTCTTCTTTCTCTTCTACTTTTTCTAGGTCCAGATCTAAATTCTTGTTCCATTGATTCTACGTCTCTTTCTTCTTCCATATTTTTCCATCTCCTACTCTAATTTATTTGAATTTTATTGTTTGTTAAAAAATCTTGTCCTAAAATACTATTATTTGTTACAACTAATGTTCCACCAATTTCTTTAATTCTAGGTAACAATTCTATAATAAATCTTTCTAGTTTTTCATTTTCTACATTTACATCTTTTAGATTCATTTTTACTGTAAATGTTTCCTTTGAAATCATTTTTTTAACTAAATCACTTGTTAAAGTTTTTCTTTTATCAAAATTTTCAAGTTTTGCTGTCGTAAGGTCTTTTTTGTTTATCTCTATAGATTTTTCTAAGTCAATTGGATTTAAATTAGAATTATTATCTTCCATATTAAGTCTTATTTGATTTTTTTCGGTTATAGCATTTTCTTTGATGTATCCAAAATTTCCATTATATGTTAAAACTTTTATCCATCCACTTTTTTCTGCATTCTCTATAAATATAATGGTATCATCTTTTTTCATCTTTTCAACCGTATTAGAGAAAATGCTTGTACTTTCTTTTAATGAGACATTTTTTGCAAGTTTTGCAGTTATAAGCTCATTATATAGTGAATTTACAATAGCTACCTTATCTCTAACTGATATTTCTAAATTATATAGACTTGTAAGCTCAGATAAAGGAATGTATCGTTTTGAATCATAGGTCAAAGAACCTTTGGATAATACAATAGATGCTGAATTTATTTCTAGTATATTACTATTTAAATCAATCGCTCCTACCTTTGCTCTACAAGTCGAAATTATTTTATTGCTACTTTCTTCATAGTATAGATCTTTATCAAATATATTTTTTATATCATTGGTTGAAAGATATACATCATTTTCACCATCAATATACATATCTGATTCAAGAGTTTGAGTAATATCTGTATTGTTTACAATTAGCTTACTAGTTTCTATTTTTTCTTCGCTTTTTGGTGTTAGAATTTTTATGATTAATATTATTATTACTATAATCAAAACTAATTGTATAATTCTTTTTATAAACTTCTTCTTATTAATCTTCTTCTTTTTCTTCATTTATTCCTCCATTTATCATTGATAATTTTATAATAATTTTAGATAAATGTCCATAGAAATTGAAGAAAAATAAAAAATTATATATTATCTAATCCACCTTTCAGCATATATAAATCTGTATATCCTTTTTGTTTTAAAATTTCATAACCTTTCTTACTTCTTATACCTGCTTGGCAATAAAGTATAATTGTATCATTCTTGTCCTTTAAAATTTTTTCAGCTTTTTTATTTAATTCAAATAATGGAATATTTATAGCATTATTTAGCCTTCCTTCATTAAATTCCTGAATGCTTCTTACATCTACTAATTTAATCGTTGGATTAGATTTAATCATTTTATTTAAAGTATCATAATTTATTTCTCTTGCCTCTTCTATATCTCTTGTTCTAGCTTTTTTAATTTTTTTAACTATTCTATTTAATACGTTTTTTGTCTTCATTTTGGTCTGTCCTTTCTTAACTACTATAATACAATATATGACATATTTTTTAATTTGTTCTTAATATCAAAGGACAATTGGTTACCATTCACAGAAAGTTAATAAAATTAAATAACCAAACGCAGTAGTTTTATATTTTCTTGAAAACAAAATATAAAACTACTGCGTTTGGCATACTTTGTACTTTAAGCTGTGCATAGTAACACTACTTTTTCGAGCCCCACGCTATTATTCCCCCGGAGTGTCTTGCCATAGGCCGGTATTCCATCGAATCGGAAATCAAAGAATCGGGGCTTTCGGGATCAGCAGAGCTCGGCATGTCTGTGACAAAGTTATGGTAAGAGTCATCGAGATCGTACCCTACTGCCGGAGTATCATCCCAGTCAACGAGTGTAACTATGGAAAGCGTGTTACCTTTGAATGTATGGGTGAAGTTACTCTTACACCATTGGCTCCAAGTCATTCCACCAGTACATCTATAATATTCACAATGATCATCGTAGTCGTTTATCGAAAAAGACATCACTGCTACTTCTGTTTCTCCATAATTTCCTTTTCCATCTGTTGCTTTAACTATAATTAGATATGTTTTTGTTTCGTCTAGTCCAGTAAATGTGTGTTCCCCCTTTGCATCAGGTCCCTCTTCTCGCTCTTCTCCATCTGTTTCAATATAATATGTGTATGTAAAATTTTCTGTTGGTGCTTCACTTATTTTTGCTATGCTTTCTGCTTCAGCTTTATTTGTTACATTTACTTTTATTGGTATCTGATTTCCTGTTACATGTTCCTCATCTACTTCTAGCTCTACTGTGTATGCCTCTTCTCCACCTCCTGTTCCTCCGTCCATTTCCTAATTTTGAACTTAGAACAGAATCTACTGATAACCATCTGCTTTCAAATTCGCTTAATGTAGTATTCTCTAAGTTTGATTGATCAATGTACTTTGCTGCTGCATCACTTGACCAACCAATTATATTTCCTTGTGTTACAGCTGTAATTGAAACTGCTGCTAAGATAACTAAGATGATTATTGTGATTATGAGTGCTATTAATGTAATACCTTCATTTTTCTTCATAAATTTTCCTCTCTTTCTTTTTTAATTTCTTAAATTTGTATATATAACAAAAAGACACACAAAACTTATACTAAAACTAAGTATAAGTCCTGTGTGTCCTTATATTACCTCTTTCTTTTAATATACTATCTGTGTGTGTGTGTGTGTGTGTGTACAGTCTCTAAGGTTCTAGCGTTTGCCATCATTTGATTTCCTCCGTCTTTGTTCTTTTGTTTAACTTAAAAATTAATTTAGATTTATTTTACATCATCTTTTACTTTAAGTCAATGAAATTATTAAGTTGTAACATATTCTTAATATTTTTGTAATATTACTATATCATTTATTCATTGTAAGAATCAAATAATTTATACACTTTGAAGCTATAATATTACATTTTTGTTACTTTAATATTACGATTATTTTTCAAGAATATTACTTTGTACTGTCTTATGTAAAACATTTTTGTGAAATTAGGTTTACAATTACTAGTTATCCACTAAAATTTTAAAAATGTGGATAACTTTGTGAATAAGTATTTACTCGACTTTTTTAGATGAACTTATTTTTGGTTTGCGATAATTTTTTCATTATGTGAATTTTTTATTTTATTTTTCAATTCATTATGTGTATTGTTCTTTTGTTCGCAAAAAATAAAGAGAAGTCCTTCTCCTCTAACACTTCTCCTTATTTTTGTATTATCCAATATATAACTAATGCAATTTCAGTAATTAGAATAACTGGAAATCCAATTGTGAATCTCATTTTTTTAGTTTTATGTCTAAATAAATACATTCCAGCAATAGTTCCTACTCCTCCACCTAAAAAAGTCAAAAGGAATAATGTTTTTTCTGGTATTCTCCAAGAGCCCCTTTTTGCTTTTTGCTTGTCAATATACATAGCTAAAAAGCCAATTATATTTATTACTACTAAATATATTATTACATACTTTAATGGAAATATTTGTAAAAATGTTTCTATACTCATATCTTATTCTCCTACTATATTTCTTAGTTTATATATTAAAACATACTGTCAAAAAGGCTCATTTGATTAGTCTCACTCATTCCTTCAAGGCATCCAAACTTTTCAAGAAGTGCTATTGTTGCATCCCCTACTTTTGCACGTTTTTTTATATCCTGCTTAGATATAAATTCGCCATTTTTTCTAGCTTCTGCAATTCCAATTGATGCAACTTCTCCCATTCCTGCAATACTATTTAGTGGAGGGCGAATACTTCCGATCCTCTATTTTAAATTTAGTCGCATCAGATTTATATAAATCTATTGGTAAGAAATTAAAGCCTCTCTCATACATTTCAAGAACAGACTCTAAAATAGAATACATATTCTTGTCTTTGGCTGTTGCATCATTTCCGAGTCTCTTAATATCTGCCATTTTTTCTCTTACTTTGCTTTTTCCAAAAATCATAACTTCACTATCAAATTCATCTGCTCTTATTGAGAAAAATGTTGAATAATATGCAAGTGGTTTATGTACTTTAAACCATGCAATACGAAATGCCATAGTTACATACGCAACTGCATGTGCCTTAGGGAACATATATTTTATTTTCTTGCAAGATTCTATATACCACTCAGGCACGTTATTTTCTCTCATAAGAGTTTCTTGTTCCTCAGTTAAGCCTTTACCCTTACGAACACATTCCATTATTTTAAATGAATTTTGAGCAGGAAGACCCATGCTTATAAGGTAAGTCATAATATCGTCTCTTGTACATATTGCTTCTGCTAGGGTTGCTTTTCCTTCTTTTATTAAATCTTGTGCATTATTGTTCCAAACGTCAGTACCGTGTGAAAGTCCAGATATTCTAATTAATTCTTCAAATGTTTTTGGCAAAGTTTCAACAAGCATATCTCTAACGAATCTTGTTCCAAATTCAGGTACTCCAAAAGTTCCTACTTTTGAATCTATTTGTTCAGGAGTTACCCCTAAGCTATCAGTTGAAGAAAATATAGACATTGTCTCTTTATCGTCAAGTGGGATACTTTTTGGATCTATTCCAGTTATATCTTGAAGCATCCTAATAACTGTTGGATCATCATGTCCTAGCATATCAAATTTAAGTAAGTTTTTATCTATTGAGTGATAATCGAAATGAGTAGTTATTATATCTGAATCAGGGTCATCTGCTGGATGTTGTACAGGACAAAATTCATATATTTCGTGTCCTTTTGGTACAACTACAACTCCACCAGGATGTTGTCCGTGTAGTTCTTTTGACTCCTGTGCATCCCTCTGCTAATCTATCAATTTCTGCTGAATTTACTCTTATATTTCTTTCTTCGAAATAATTCTTTACATATCCAAATGCTGTCTTTTCTGCTATTGTTCCTATTGTTCCTGCTTTAAATGTAGTTCCTTTTCCTAAAATTTCTTCGGCATATTTATGTGCTTTTAATTGATATTCTCCTGAAAAGTTTAGGTCTATATCAGGCTCTTTATCTCCATTGAATCCTAAGAATGTTTCAAATGGAATATCTACTCCGTCTTTTATGAGCTTTGTACCACATTTAGGACATACTTTATCTGGAAGGTCAAATCCATTTTTAACTCCATAGTCAGAAAAATCTGAATATTTACAATTAGCACACCTATAATGAGGTTTTAATGCATTTACTTCTGTTATTCCTGTCATATATGCTGCAAGTGATGAGCCAACAGATCCTCTTGATCCTACTAGATATCCATCTGCATTAGATTTTGCAACAAGTTTTTGTGCTATTATATACATAACAGAAAAACCATTTTTTATAATTGAATCTAATTCCTTTCTTAATCTTGTCTCAACAATTTCTGGAAGTGGATCTCCATATAGTTCTCTTGCCCTATTCATTGCAATATCTTCTATTGTTTTTTCGCATCCTTCAATATATGGTGGACATTTTTCCTTAGATATAGGGCTAATAGGTTCACACATATCTGCTATTAAGTTTGTATTTGTTACAACCACTTCATATGCTTTTTCTTTTCCAAGATATGAAAATTCGTCTAACATCTCCTCAGTTGTACGCAAATAAAGTGGTGCTTGAAAGTCAGCATCATCATACTTTTGACCTGCCATTAATATTCTTCTATATATTTCATCTTCTGGATCTAGAAAATGAACATCACAAGTTGCAACTACAGGTTTATTTAATTTTTTACCTAAGTTTACTATTTTTTTATTTATCTCAATTAAGCCATCTTTATTTTCAATACTGCCATTTCTAATTAAATATTCATTATTTCCTAGAGGCTGAATTTCTAAGTAATCATAAAAAGATGCTATTTCTTCTATTTTTTCTTCTGGTAATCCTTCCAAAATTGCTTGATATAGTTCTCCTCTATCACAAGCACTACCTATCATTAATCCTTCGCTATATTTTTTGTATACACTTCTAGGTATTTTAGGTTTTTTATAAAAATAATCTAGATGTGAAAAAGATATAAGTTTATATAAATTTTTAAGTCCCACATAATTTTTAGTTAATATAACTGCGTGATATGTAGGAAGTTGTTTTACATTAATTTCATCTTTATAAACACTATCTATATCACTTACTTTTTCTACGCCTTTTTCTTTTAGGTTTTTAAGCATCACTTCAAAAACTTTAACTAATGTTTTTACATCATCTAATGCTCTATGAGCAACATCTACTCGTATTCCTAAATTTTCGGCAATTATTCCTAGTTTATGTCTTTTATAGTCAGGGAACATTTCTCTTGCGATAGCCAAAGTGTCAATATATGTATTATTAAGTGTTAAGCCTTGAAGTTCTGCAAAATGTCTAATAAATCCAATATCAAAATTTGCATTATGAGCAACTAATACACTATCTCCTGCAAATTCTATAAATTTGGGTAATACTTTATCTATTGTTTCTGCATCTCTTACCATATCGTCAGTAATATGAGTAACTTTCATAACATCATAAGGTATTGGTTTTTCTGGGTTAACAAAACATTCAAATGTATCTATAATTTCTCCATTTTTTATTTTTATAGCACCAAATTCTGTTATTTTTTCTGTTCTATATGAAAGTCCTGTTGTTTCTATGTCTAATACACAATATTCTGTATCAAGTGATTGATTTTTAGAGTTATATACACTAGTTTGTCCATCAGGGACTAGATATGCTTCAACACCATAAATAACCTTTATATCATTGTTATTATCTTCTACAACATGATTTGCTGCTGGGAATGATTGGACAACTCCGTGATCTGTTATTGCAATAGACTTCATACCCCAAATTCTAGCTCTATTTATTAAATCTACTACATCACTTACTCCATCCATTTGGCTCATCTTAGTATGCATATGTAATTCTACTCTTTTTTCTTCACTTTTGTCCATCCTGATATCTTCTACTTGGTTTTCTGCTTTTAAGATATTTCTTGCAATTATAGTCAATTCTTTTGCATATGGATCAAATTGTGCATTTCCAACAACTGTTATTCTTTGAGTAGAACTTAATTTTTCTAATACTTTTTCTTTATCTTTTGCTTCAACAAATGCCTTGCAGGTTATTGTTGAAGTTCCATCATATACATTAAGCATAAATAGAAACTTTCCTGTCTTTAATTCTCTTATATCTTTTTTTATAACTTTTCCGGTAATTGTAACTTTTCCAGTATCAGCTCCTACATCTTTTACTTTTATTATTTTATCTGTTATTCTTGCATTTCTGTTTCCTATAATTACATTTGATAAAGTATCCTCATTTTCTTTTTTGTCTTTTGTACTTTTTTGAGCTTTTTGTTCTTCAACATCAATATTTATTTCTACTTCTTGAACTCTAAATTTATTTTTTAAATAAAATTCAAATGCTAGTTTTTCTCCAATTTGTATTTTATTTATTGACTTTAAATCTATAATTAATTTGTTTGACTTTTTTAAAAGGCTCACATTTATAACTTGGCATTCCAATATGTGTCCCTTTTCATCATAATCTTTAAATACATCTTTTACTAATTTTATTTCATTTGTCATTGCTGTTTATTCCTCCGTTTGTTATTACTTTATAAACATTGCATCTCCAAAACTAAAAAATCTATATTTTTCTTTTACTGCTTCTGTGTATGCTTTTAATATGTATTCTCTTCCTGCTAGTGCTGATACAAGCATTAGTAATGTCGATTTTGGTAGATGGAAATTTGTTATTAATCCATCTATACATTTAAATTTATATCCTGGATATATGTATATACTAGTATCATCTTCACAAGGATGTACTAAGCCATTTTCGTCAGATATACTTTCTAATACCCTGCAAGAAGTTGTCCCAACTGATATTACTCTTTTATTATTTTGTTTTGCTTTATTTATTTTATCTGCTTCTTCCTTAGTTATATAAAAATGCTCTGAATGCATTTGGTGTTCTTCTACATTTTCTTCCTTGACAGGTCTAAATGTTCCTATACCTACATGAAGTGTTACTTTGGCAATTTTTATTCCCTTTTTCTCTATTTTATCTAAAAGCTCTTCTGTAAAATGCAAACCTGCTGTTGGGGCTGCTGCTGAGCCTTCATATTTTGCATATATAGTTTGATATCTATCTTTTTCTTTTAACTCTGTATGTATATATGGTGGAAGTGGCATAAGTCCTATCTTATCTAGTATTTCATTAAAAATGCCATCATAAGTAAATTTTACTTTTCTAGTTCCATCAGTCAAAACATCTAAAATTTCTGCATCAAGTATTCCATCTCCAAATGTAACCTTAGTTCCTGGTTTTAATTTATTTCCTGGTCTTACGATACTTTCCCAAATGTCTCCCTCTAATCTTTTTAGTAAAAGAAATTCAACATTTGCTCCCGTGGATTTTTTACCATATAACCTAGCTGGTATTACTTTTGTATTATTTATTACAAGACAATCTCCTTCATCTAAATAATCTATCACATCTGTAAATATTTTGTGTTCTATTGTTTGTTTTTTACGATCTAAAACCATAAGCCTAGATGCATCTCTTTTATCTATTGGTACTTGTGCTATTAATTCTTCTGGTAAATCATAATCAAAATCTGTAACTTTCATATTTGTAATCTCTCCTTCTAGTGCAAAAACTTTACTCTAACATATAATCTTCTTTTGGATTATTGTAAACTCCTTCAATTATTCCTTTTATTTTATCATATCTTCTTAATACAGCATCTGGGCAACTTTTTTCTATATATTCTTTATCATTATTTAAAAATGCCTCTCTTATCTTTGTTGACGATACTCCTTCAAACATATCCTTTCTTTCAAATAATCTAAAATTTATTCTTGACATTAGTTCCTTGTCAAACCAATCTTTTATTATCTGTGGTTCATCTGAAAAATAAATAGAAAAATTCTTTTGCTCTGCTCTTGACACAATATTATAATATAAATATCTTCCCCACTCTTTATTTGATAAAGTATCTGTTTCCATACTCCAATCAGGAAGTTCAGCAATTATTATTCTTTTTTTATAATCTTGTCCATATTTTTCTTGTAATGCCTCTTCTAAAATTTCTCTTCGTAAACCTATATCTAATGGATTTCTTAATGTACCAGACTTATTTTTACTTCCAATTAAAATTACAAGTTTATCATTTTCTTCTAAAATTGTATCTATTATTCCTAAATGTCCTATGTGAAGTGGTTGCATTCTAGATAAAAATACTCCAACTTTTTGTTTCATTTAAAATTTCCTTCCTAATTATTTAAAATATTCTTGTAACATCATTATACATAACAAATAATGAAAGGCCTAAAATAAACATAAACCCTAACATTTGTATCTTATATGATGTTTCTTCTTTTAATGGTTTTCTTTTAATTGCTTCTATGATATATATTAAAAGTTTTCCTCCATCTAATGGTGGAATTGGTAAAAAATTTGTTAAGCCAAGTGATAGTGAAATAACAGCAAATAAATATATAAAATCTGTTAATCCAGAAGTTTGTGCTACTATATTTGCTATTCCTACTGGACCTGTCAGATCATTAATACTTGTTCCACCAGTAAATAATATCTTAATACTTTCTATGAATGCTCCAAAAAAGTTTGTTGTAGCAGTAAATCCTGTTTGTATATCATAAAGAAAAGTTATTAATAGAAAATAAATCAATAATCCAAAAACTATATTAACAATAGGTCCTGCTGAAACGATGGCAAGTTTTTTCAAAAATCCTGCATTACTAAAAGAACCTTTCTCATCTGAAGGTTCTTCTTCTCCTTCCATACTTACAAATCCCCCAAGTGGGACTAATCGTATAGAATATTTTGTATCTTTCATTTGTTTACTCCAAAGTATTTTTCCAAAGCCTATACTAAATTCATTTACTTTTATTTTGCAAAGTTTAGCAACAAGGAAATGTCCTCCTTCGTGAATAATTACTAATACTCCTAGCAATACTAAGGTTTTTATGATTGTAATTATAATGCTCATAATTGTGCAGAATTTCCTCCTTAAAATATTTTGAGTTTAAATATTCATTAGTAAAACATAAGCAAGTGGTGCTATAAATATTATGCTATCAATTCTATCTAAGATTCCTCCATGGCCTGGAATTAAATTGCTATAATCTTTTATTCCATTATATCTTTTTATACTAGATGCTGAAAAATCTCCTATTTGTCCGTACTATGCTTAATACTAGAGAAATAAGTATAATATATATATATGATATATTAGTATAGAAATATGTATTGCATACTATTGTATAAATAAGTGAAACAACTATCGCTCCGATTGCCCCTGCAATGCAACCCTCAATAGATTTATTTGGACTTATTTTACTAAATTTGTGTTTTTTTGTATTGAAGAGTTTTCCTGCTAAGTATGCAAATATATCTGTGGCCCATCCACATATAAAGACATACCAAATTAGAATTTGACCATTTTTTTGAGCATATATTATTGGAAGAAACATTATAAGTACTGGTATATATAAGATTCCGAAAATTGTTACAGCACCATCTACTATACTTGTTTTCATTCCAGAATTTAAAACTGTAAAAAATACAACAAAGACTGCAAATATTACTAAGCAAAACATCATATTTATCATATCCATATCAACACTTATAAGTGAAGACTCTACATGGAATAACCTAAGCACTGCTATGCTTAATGCTATTAAATTTCCAATCCATTTAATTGGTTTTGCTTTTTTACTTTTCTCGAAAGCTCCAAAATATTCTTGCATTCCGGATTATTGCAACTAATGCACAAACTATATCTATAATAGTATTATTCCCAAATACTATTATACATATAACTAATGGTAATCCTAATACAGATGTTAAAACTCTTTTAATATCCACGAATTATTTACCTCCAAAATTTCTATTTCTTTTTTCAAAGATTTCTATTGCTTCATCTAAATCCTTTTCGGAAAAATCTGGCCAATATTTATTAACAAATACAAATTCTGAATAAACTAACTGCCATGGTAAAAAATTGCTTAATCTTATTTCTCCACTAGTTCTAATTAATAAATCAGGATCTGGCTCATCCTTTGTATAAAGATAACTAGATACCAATTTTTCATTAATATCTGAAATTTCAATTTTATTTTCTTTTACATCCTGAGCAATATTTTTTACTGCATTTGTAATTTCATCTCTTCCTCCATAATTGAAAGCTATGCAAAGAGTTGTCCCTGTATTATTCTCTGTTTTTTTCATAGCCTTTTGTACAGAGAGTTGTAAACTTTTTGAAAGGCTTTCAATATGTCCAAATATTTTTACTCTAATATTTTCTACATCCACAGTTGATACTAAATCGTCTAAATAGTTTTTAAAAAGTAGCATTAGTGATGATACCTCATCTTCACTTCTCTTCCAGTTCTCAGTTGAAAATGCATAGACAGTAAGATATTTTAGTCCTATTTTATTTGCATATCTTGTTATTTTTTTTAAAGTTTCTGCACCTTCTTTATGTCCCATACTAGTGCTAATTCCATTTTCTCTTGCCCATCTTCTGTTTCCATCCATTATAATTGCTATATGCTGTGGAATTTCATTCATTACTTTAAATTTCCTCCTTGCTCTTACTTTTGTCTATTTTTTATATATAAAGCTAATTCTTTCAAAAATTTGCTTTTTTCTCCGTAACAATCAATCTCATTTATTGCTTCATTTGTAATCTTTTCTAATATTTCCTCTGCTTTATCTAATCCATATTTTGTAACAAAAGTTACTTTATGTTTCTCTCTGTCATTTCCAACAGGTTTTCCAAGTATTTTTTCATCTCCGATTTCAGATAATATGTCGTCTTTTATTTGAAACGCTAAGCCTATCTTGTCAGCATATCTTGTCAAAGTATTTATGTCATTTTCTTTTGCATCTGCAAGTATTGCACCAATTCTAACAGAGGCTTTTATAAGAGCTCCTGTTTTATTGTTATGCATATATTCTAGATATTCATTTGAAATTTCTTGTCCTTCAAACTCTGTATCTACATACTCACCTGCTATCATTCTGCTAATTCCAAAACTTAATTCATTAAAAGCAAGAATTTTATTTTTTAATTCTCTACTATCTTCAGTATTTTTTAATTCTTTACTTATAACTAAATATGCATTATTTAAAAGTGCATCTCCTGCAAGAAGTGCAGTTGCTTCTCCAAATGCTATATGATTTGTAGGTTTTCCGGTGTCTTAAATTATCATTATCTATTGATGGTAAATCGTCATGAATAAGAGAAAAATTATGTATCATTTCCATAGCTATTGCAAATGGAAATACTTTACTGTAATCTTCCTTAAATAGTTTATATGAAGATATCATAAGTATTGGTCTTAACCTTTTAGCCGAACTAATCAAGCTATATTCCATTGATTCGTTTAGCTTTTTTTCAGGACAATCTTCTCTTATTAGATATTTTTCTAATTCTGAGTTTACGATATCTACATATTCATTTAGTTCTTTCTTAAAGTCCATTTTTTGTTTTTTCTCCTACTTTTTTTAAGATTAAATCTTCATTATTTCTTGTTCTTTATTTTCAAGTAGTTTATCAATTTCTTCTATTTTTTTATCTGTTATTTTTTGTATTTGATTTTCTGCATTTCTTAAATCATCTTCTGTCATTTCTCCGTCTTTTTGAGCTTTCTTTGCTTCATCTATTCCATCTCTTCTTATAGAACGAATAGATACTTTTGCATCTTCTGCTGTTTTTCTTATTTCTTTAACTATCTCTTTTCTTCTTTCCTCATTAAGTTCTGGGAAAGCAAGTCTTATAACTTTTCCATCATTGTTTGGTGTGATTCCTATATCAGATGCAAGAATTGCTTTTTCTATTTCTTTTAAAATGCTCATATCCCAAGGTTGTATAACTATCAATCTTGCCTCAGGAACAGATACTCCTGCAACTTGATTTATTGGAGTTGGAGTTCCATAATAATCTACTTTTACTTTATTCAATATTGCTGGATTTGCTCTTCCTGCTCTAACTTCTGAAAAGTCTTCGTTTAAGACACTTATTGTCTTATTCATTTTTTCTTCAATTTTACTAAAATCCATAAAAACTATCCTTTCATTTAATGATTTTTAAGCTATTTTAAATTAGTACAAAATTATTCAACTATTGTACCAATTTTTTCTCCTTTGACTACTTTTACAATATTTTCTGGCTCAGCTATTGCAAATACTCTAAGTGGAATATGATTATCTCTGCATAATGATGTTGCAGTTGAATCCATAACTTTTAGATCTTGATTTAATATATCTAAATATGATATTTTATCATATCTTACAGCATTTGGATCTACCTTAGGATCTGCTGAATATACGGCATCTATTGTTTTTGCAAGTAATATAACTTCTGCATCTATTTCAGCTGCTCTTAAAGCTGCTGCTGTATCTGTTGTAAAATATGGGTTTCCTGTTCCACAAGCAAATATTACTACTCTGCCGTTTTCTAGGTGTTTTATTGCCTTTCTTTTTATGTATGGCTCTGCTATTTGTCTCATTTCAATAGCTGTTTGTAATCTTGTTTTAACACCTCTTGCTTCTAATGTATCTTGAAGTGCTAAACCATTCATTGCAGTTGCAAGCATTCCCATATAATCAGAAGTTGTTCTTTCCATTTGATGTCCATATTTTCCTCTCCAAAAGTTTCCTCCACCTACAACTATTCCTACTTGTACTCCTAAATCAACTACTTTTTTTACTTGATCACAGATACTACCAATTACATCTGCATATACTCCTGTTTTATTTTCTCCAGCTAGTGCTTCACCACTTAGTTTTAACAAGATTCGTTTGTATTTTGCTTCGCTCATATTATAATCTTCCTTTCTTGGTTTAATTTCTTTTTTATTGTACCATAAAATTGCATACTTTTGTCAATTTTTTTAAAATTTTTATTAAAATATTTATTTTAATCTATTTCTTTATTAATAAATCCTTACTTATACAAATTATTTTGCATTATATAGTCCAAAATTTCTTTTGAAATTAGTTCATTATTCTTTGTATTTTTATTTTTTAAATTGTCTCTAATATCACTTGAACTGCAATTTGTGTAATCACTATTTTCGATTATTTGTATTTTTGATTTATTCTTTTTTAAAATTTCATTTTCATTAATATACTCTTTTAAATTAATATATGCTCTGTCAAAAACTATATATTTATATTTTGTTATTAGTTCATCAAAATTTTTCCATTTTAATATATTAATAAAATTATCAGCACCCATTATAAAATATATATCATCATCTATATATTTTTCTTCAATTAGCTTAAAAGCATCAATTGCAAAAAGCTTTCTTTTTTCTTTTAACTCTATGTCTGATACTTCTATATTTTCTTCATCTTTGCATAAAATTTCAAGCATACTATATCTGTCTCTTGCTTTTGCTAAATCTTTTTTGTAATAAGAATCTCCAACTGGTACAAAGATTACCTTGTCTAGCTTACATCTTTTTATTGCTAATTTTACTAAATTTATATGAGCATTTGTTGGAGGATTAAAACATCCTCCAAAGAAACCTATTTTCATATTTTACAATATTTCCTTTACTATATTAAATATCTCTTTTCCTATATCTTCTCTTGTTCTTATAATTCCATCTTCCACACATTTTATTTCTGACCAGTTATATATTTTAGCAAGTTCACATGCAGCATTATAGCTATCTTTTAAATGATTTACATCACTCTCATGTATATCTTTTTTTGCATTTTTGTTAAATTTATTTTGCCTATTTTGAGTTAACTTTAATGAATATTCTACTGGCATATTTAAGAAGAAAACTTTTGTTGGAACTGGAATTTTATATAGATTAAACTCCAAATCCCAAAGCCAGTCTAAGAATTTTTTTCTTTCTTCTTTATCTTTTATTTTTCCAGCCTGATGTACCATATTAGCCGTTGTATATCTATCTGCTAATATTAATCCCCCATTTTCGTAATATTCCTCTAAGTCTTTTTTGTATGTAGCATATCTATCAGCTGCATAAAAAGTTGACGCAATATATGGACTAATTGCTTTTGCATCTTTTCCAAATTCACCTGATAAATACATTTTTACTAAGCTAGATGAAGGTGAATCATAGTTTGGAAAACTTACTTTTCTATAATCTATATTTTCTCTTTGTAAATTCTTTTCTAATATTTCAAGCTGTGTTTGTTTTCCACTTCCATCAGTTCCATCTATTACTACTAATTTTCCCATATATAGTTCCATCCTTTTTTCTTATAATATTAAATAGTAGAAATGCATAATATTATACATTTCTACTTAAATACTAATTTAAACACCTGTCTTTTTCATTTCATTTCTAATATATTCTGTCTCTACATCTGCATCTAATCTTACAAAAAGAGGTTCACCTTTTTCAATAACTTTAATATCTCCTTGTAATAAATCATATTTATATATACTATCATAAGAAATCAAACTTTCATTTTCTATTCCTAATTGACTTAATATTTTATTTGATGTAGCTTCCATAGCTGGTCTTATCATTATTGCTGCCTTTCTTAAATTCTCAACTAAATGATACATTACAGAGCTTAGTTCTTCTGTTTTTTCTTCCTTTGCAAGTACCCAAGGCATTGTTTCGTCAATATATTTATTAGTTATAGAAATTGCTTTCCATGTCTCTTCTAAGGCATTATTTAAATGATAGCTATCCATATATTCTTCATATTTTTTAATATATTTTAAAGTTTCTTCTTCTAATCTTTTATCTGCCTCATTTTTACATCCATTATATTTTGGAACAATTCCTCCAAAATATTTATTAATCATACCAATAGTTCTATTTAAAAGATTTCCTAAGTCATTACATAAATCAAAATTAAATCTTTCTACAAATCCTTCTGGTGAAAATACCGCATCTTGTCCAAATGCAAATTCGCGAAGTAGAAAATACCTTGTTGCATCTAATCCATATCTGTTTAGTAGCATCTCTGGATATACAACATTTCCTTTTGATTTAGACATTTTTCCATCTTTCATCATTAAAAATCCATGAGCATATATTTTCTCAGGTAGTGGTAAATCTAATGCCATTAAGAAAATTGGCCAATATATTCCATGAAATCTTATGATATCTTTTCCAACTATTTGAAGATTAGCTGGCCAGTATTTTTTAAATAACTGATCATCATCAGATAAGTATCCTAATGCTGTTATATAATTAACTAATGCATCTAGCCAAACATATACAACATGTTTTGGATCTTTTCTTACCTTTACTCCCCAGTCAAAACTTGTTCTTGTAACACATAAATCTTCAAGACCTGGTTTTATAAAATTGTTAAATAATTCATTTCTTCTAGATTCTGGTTCTATAAAATGTGGATGCTCTTCATAAAATTTTATAAGCCTATCTGTGTATTTTTTCATATTAAAAAAGTAAGCTTCTTCCTTCATTTTATGAACTTCTCTACCACAGTCTGGACATTTGCCATCTACTAATTGTGTTTCTGTAAAGAAAGTCTCACAAGGAGTACAATACCACCCCTCGTATTCTCCTTTGTAAATATCTCCTTGATCCATTAATCTATCAAATATTTCTTCTACAATTTTTGTATGTCTACTTTCTGTTGTACGGATAAAATCATCATAATTTATCTCCATAGTAGCCCATATTTTTTTTGCATAATCGGCCATTTCATCAACATATTCTTGTGGAGTTTTTCCTTGCTTTTTTGCTACTTCTTGTATCTTTTGTCCATGCTCATCAAGCCCAGTAAGAAGTCTAGAATCATAACCTCTAAACTTCTTATATCTCTTTATTGTATCTGCAAGTACAGTTGTGTATGCTGTACCTAAATGAAATTTTCCACTTGGATAATAAATTGGCGTTGTAATATAAAATGTTTTATCACTCATTTAAAATGTCCTTTCTTATAAAGCCTATATCTTCTTCCAGAACCATTCTAGACTATCATCTAAACTTTTTTTATTTTTATATTTTGCTTCTATATCATCTATCCAAAGATAAGATAAATAGCTTACCAAAATCATTGCGAAGTCATATATCATAGATGATGATAATATAGACGCATAAGCTGCAAATGTATCTGTAAATACATATAATTGAATTGCATGCATTACAATTAATAAAACTGATAGTCCTAATGCAATAGCTGGTGGTATTGAATTTTTTAATTCGTGGCCTAAAAATACTAAGCCTATTATAACTGCTATACATAAAAATGTGTTTAATGGTTGTGTTAGATCAATTACTAGCATATTAATCACTCCTTCTATTTTCATTTGTTTTATGACATTATTATATATGTTTTATTATATAATTTGCAATAGTTTTGCAAATTATTTTTAATTTTCTTGCATGTTTGAAGTTATCCATTTTACTAAATTTAAATTTTGTACATCTAGAACCATCTCATGCTTTGGCATTACCCTAAACGTATATCCATAATTTCCACCAGTTGTTAATTCAATTTTTGCTTTGTATTCATCTGAATCTTTATCTATTCTTTCCATTTCCGTGATTTTTATATCTTCTAATATTCCTGTATCTAAAACTTTTCCAGAATAAACTTGTACAGAAATATTTTCTGGATCAATATTTTGCATATCTACTTTACATCTTACTTCAATATTATTTCCTGCATCTATTGTAACATTATTCAAATTATCTAATTGAGTAATTTTAATTTTATCCCATCTATTTCTTATTTCATCTATCCAAGCATTTAATTTGGCTACATTTTCTAAATCTGAATAATATTTATTATAAAGATTACATAAAGGTAAATATAATTTTTCTGTGTATTCTAGTAGCATTCTTGCTGTACTATATTGCCAGCCATTAGATGTGATAGAATTTTTCATTATTTTTACCCATTCTTTAGAGAAATTTTCTCCTGGTTCTCTATTATAATAAGTAGGTATAATCTTATTTTCAATTGTGTTATAAATGCTTTGGCAATCCTCATCATCTTGTAAGCTATATGAATCATAATCTTGGTTTTTACCAATTATCCAGCCATTTTCTTTGTTATATCCTTCTACCCACCATCCATCTAGTATAGAAAAGTTAATTACTCCATTGATAGCAGCTTTTTGTCCACTAGTTCCTGATGCTTCCATTGGTCTTCTTGGGTTATTTAACCAAACATCAACACCACTTACTAGGTGTCTTGACATAGCTATATCGTAATCTTCTAATAAGAAGATTTTACCTTTAAATTGTGGTTTCATAGAAATTTCGTGTATTTGTCTTATTAATTCTTGTCCTTCTATATCATGTGGATGTGCTTTTCCTGCAAATATTATTTGAACTGGCGTGCTTGTATTGTTTAATATTTCAGTTATTCTCTCTAAATCTCTAAATATTAAAGTAGCCCTTTTATAAGTTGCAAATCTTCTAGCAAATCCAATAGTTAATATATCTGGATTTAGCTTAGAAACTATCTCCATTATTTCTTCATATCTTACGCCATTTCTTCTAAGTCTTTCTATTGTATTTTCTCTAACTAACTTCATTAATTTAACTTTTCTTTGATAATGTGCATCCCATAATTCTTTATCTGGTATATTATTTATTCTTTTCCAAGTGTTTTCTAGATGAATATTATCTTGCCAATATGGCATTAAGTATTTATTATATAGCTCCTTCATAGAAGGTGCAAGCCATGAGCATGTATGTACACCGTTTGTTACGTATGTTATTGGAGATTCATTTGCTGCAATTTCTGGCCAAACATCTCCAAATAATTCTCTTGAAACTCCACCATGAAGTTTACTAACACCATTTTTCTTTCCTGCAATTTTTAGGGCAAATATTCCCATATTAAAGCCTGGTTCCATTTCTTCTCTTGGATTCATTCCAAGTCTTAAAAATTCTTCTCTTTCTATTCCAAGTCTTGGCCAGAAGTTTTTAAAATATTTTTCCATTAAATCTACTGGGAATATATCATTTCCTGCTGGGACTGATGTATGTGTTGTAAATACAGTTTTAGAAGAAACTATTGTCATTGCATTTCTAAAAGAAATTTCTTTTTCTTCTACTAACTTTCTTGCAAGTTCAAGGAGCATAAAAGCAGAATGTCCTTCATTCATATGATATACTGTTGGCTTTAGCCCTAATTTATCTAATAGATTAGTTCCAGCCATTCCAAGAACTATCTCTTGTCTTATTCTGGTTTCTTGGTCCCCGCCATATAAAACTTGGGTTATCTCTCTAAATTCTTGGTCAGTATTTTCGTCTATATCAGAATCTAAAAGATATAGCTTTACTCTTCCTACATTTATTTGCCATACTTTTAAATATAATCTCTTTCTTTGTATTCTAGAATCTATTATTAAATCATTACCTTTTTCATCTTTTACTGGACTAATTGGAAGATTTTCTAATTCTATATCTTTATATACATTTTCTTGTCTTCCTTCTCTATTTATTACTTGATGGAAGAAACCTTTTCTATATAAAAGTCCAACTCCAACTAATGGAATTCCTAAATCACTTGCTGATTTTAAATGATCACCTGAAAGAATTCCAAGTCCCCCTGAATATATAGGAACTGTTTCATCAAGTCCATATTCAGCTGAAAAATATGCAATTAAATCATTTTTATTATCAGGAAATTTTTTTGAAAATAAAGTATTTTTGCTATCCATATATGCCTCAAAATTTCCGATAACTCTATCATATTCTTTTAGAAAATCAGAATTTTTAGCATATTCTTCTAATTTTTCTTGTGACACCATTTTTAAGAATTTAATTGGATTTTTTCCGATATTTTCCCATAAGTCTACATCTATCGTTTTTAATAATTTTAGAAAATCAGAATTCCAAGACCACCAAAGATTATTTGCTACAACCGAAAGTTTCTCTATTCTTTTTGGTAATTGTGGATTTACTGTTATTTTATTGAACAAATACATAAAAATTTTCCTCCTCTGTTCTTTTAAAAAATTCTTTGGTTAATACATTTATTATCTATTAAATTTTAAAAAAAGTCAATAGAAATAAAATAAAATCTCACATTTAATGTGTGAGATTTTATTTTGCCTTATTTTACTTATATCCAGTTACCTTAGTAATTTGATCACTTATAGATTGAACAGTTGCAGATGTTTCGTATTCTTCTTCCTCAAATAAGTAGCTATGCAATTCTTTTACTTGATTTGCTAGATTAACAGGAGCTCCATACCATACGTCTGCTGGTTGATAGCCTTTTATTCCAGTTTCTGTATCAGGCCATCCTCTTGTACTTGCTATGTTATATGAAGCAGCTTGGCTAAGCAAATACAATATTTCGTTAGTTGGTATATTAGTTGATATCTCACCTAATATTTTATCTGCTATATTGTTTAATTGTACAAGATTCATTGTTTTTACTTTTTCGAATACTTTATTTAATACAGTTCTTTGTCTCTCTGTTCTCTTGTAGTCTCCACCTTCTGTATATCTTATTCTAGCATATGCTAATGCTTGTACACCATCTAAGTGATAGCTTCCTGCCTTTGTTATTTGTTTAGAAGAATGTTTTGTTACTCTATTGATTTCTTTAATATAAGTGTTTATATATTTTGCTTCTGCACTAGTTATATCCATATCTATTCCGCCAACAGCATCAACTACATCAACTACAACCTCGAAGTTTATTGCTACATATTTTGTAATATCTAAGTCTAGGTTAGTATTAATTGCAGTTAAAGATGCTTTTGCTCCACCTTGGCCAAATGCGTGAGTTATTTTATCAAGTTTATTTCCAACTTTTAGATAGCAGTCTCTATAAACTGAAGCGATTTTTACATCGTTTGTGTCTTGATTTATACTTACTATCATTATAGAGTCACTTAATGTTCCCTCATAAGTATTATTTCTTGAATCAACTCCAAGTAAAAGAATATTTAGATATCCTTTATATTCTGGAGCATCTACATTTATTCCTACATCATTTACATCTATTTCTTCATGATTTAATTTTGCAAATTTACTATATACATAACCTACAAGAACACCTGCTAAAATTACAATAATTATAAGTAATACAATTACTGTTTTTAAAAACAAATGTCTTTTTTTCTTTTTCTTTGTAGTTTTCTTTCTAGGTTTCTCGTATTCTTCGTCTTCTTTTTCTTTCATTCTTTTCGCTTTCATAATAACTCCTTTGTATACTTCATTCTTTATTTTATTTTCTATTTTTTAATTATATATTATATTTAATTAAAAATCAACAAAATACACATATATTTCACAATTACATTTTGTCTGGCATTTTAATGCCTAGTATTCTAGCACCTTTCTCCAATATTTTATTTGTCATATATGTTAAATATAATCTACTGTTTGCTATTTTTTTATCTTCTACTAAGATCTTATGATTGTTATAAAAAGCACTATAATTTTTTGAAAGATCTATTAAATATTTACTAAGTAAATATGGCTCGTTCTTTTCAGTCACACTTATAAGAACATCTTCGAAATTATATATATTTTTTATAACATCTATTGCTTCTTCATCGAGTAAATTATTTATATCAATTTCATTACTATCGATTTCATTATTTGCTCCATCTAAAATGCTTTTAGTTCTTACATACATATATTGTATATATGGTCCCGTCTCTCCTTGGAAATTCAAAATAGTATCCCAGTCAAATGTCTCATCCTTTATTCTGCTATTTGATAAATCATTAAATATAATAGCCCCAATACCTACTTTTTGTGCAATATCTTCTTTATTTTCGATATTTGGATTTTTTTCTTCTAATATTTTTCCTGCTCTTTCAATTGCTTCTTTTAATAAGTCTTCAACTTTTATTACATTGCCTTCACGAGTCGACATTTTGCCAGATTTTAGATGTACCATACCATAAGAAACATGTTCTAAGCCATCTATATACTTTTGGTCTAGCCCAAGTAATTTTGCAACTTCAAATATTTGCTTAAAATGTAAATTTTGTTCATAAGCAACTACATATAAACATTTATCAAAGTCATAAGTTCTTGCTCTATAAAGTATTGCAGCTAAGTCACGAGTTGCATATATGCTAGAACCATTTGATTTACAGATTATGCATGGTGTCATACCTTTATCTTCTAAATCAATTATTTTTGCTCCATCTGATTCTACAAGTTTTCCAGTTTTTTCCAATATATCTATAACTTCTTGTAATTTATCAGCATAAAAAGCTTCACCATTTAATGAATCAAATTTTATGTCTAGTAAATCATAAATTTTGTTAAATTCCTTCAAACTAAGTTCTTTTAATTTATTCCAAAGATTTACTTCATATTCTTCTTTATCTTCTAATCTTTTAAAGTTATCTCTACATTTTTCAAGTACATTTTCATCTTGTTTGCAAAGTTCATTTATTCTTACATATATATCTGTCAAATCTTCAATAGGATTTTCGAATGTATATTCATTACTCCAAAGCTTGTAGCCTTCTATCATTTTTCCAAATTGTGTTCCGTAATCTCCTAAATGATTAATTCCGTATAGTGTTATATCCTAAATATTTATATGTATTATATAATGCATTTCCTATTAATGTTGTCCTTAAATGCCCTATATGAAATGGTTTTGCGATATTTGGTGACGAATATTCAACTATTATATTTTTTCCAGAACCTATATTAGATTTTCCATAGCCATCATCTTTTTCTTGAAATTCGTCTATGACTGTTTTTACTAATGCTTCTTTTCTTACAAAAAAGTTTAAATATCCTCCAACAACTTCCATTTTCTGAATTAAATCATTATTTAACTCAATTTTTTCTTTTATTTCTTCTGCTATAATTTGTGGAGATTTTTTTAAACTTTTGGCAAGCCTAAAACAAGGGAAAGCATAGTCCCCTTGTTCTTTTTCTTTTGGAGTTTCTATTTCAATTATTATTTCTTCATAATTTAATTTTGTAGCTTTTGCTATTTCTCGTGCTATATTCTCTTTAAAGCTGATCATAAAATTTAACTCCTATCTCTCAGTAATTAATATTAATCTCCTAATGATATTCCAATATTTCTAGCAGTTTTAACTAAGTCATCATCCATTGTAACTCTTCTTAAATTGCTTTCTTTTGTATTTCCAGAAACAGCACCTATTTCTTTGTTTTTACCTACTACCTTTTCTAGTGGAACTGAACTTAATTTACCGTTTTTCATAACTGCTAAAACTCCAAATTTTCCTTCTAATGCTAATTCCATTGCCTTTGTTCCATATTCTGTTGATAATACTCTGTCATAAGCTGTTGGAGTTCCACCTCTTTGCATATATCCAAGTGTTGTGTTTCTTGCTTCTAATCCTGTAAGTTTTTGAAGCTCTTGTGCGACTTTTTCTCCGATTCCGCCAAGTTTAGTATTGTCTACTCCTGATCCATTGTCTCTTACATCTTTTACAGTTACTGTTCCGTCTTTTGGAACTGCACCTTCTGCGACAACTACTAAGCTGAATCTTTTGCCTTTCTTTATTCTTTCTTTAATTTTCTTTGCTACCTTCTTCAAATCAAATGGTATTTCTGGAATTAGTGCTACATCTCCTCCACCTGCAATTGCAGATTCAAGTGCTATCCAGCCTGCATATCTTCCCATAACTTCTAGTACCATTATTCTATGATGTGTTTCTCCTGTTGAATGAAGTCTATCTAATGCTTCCATTGCAACAGATACAGCTGTATTATATCCAAATGTTACATCAGTACAAGCAACATCATTATCTATTGTTTTTGGAACTCCTATTACATTTAATCCTTTTAAATATAGATCTCTTGCTGATTTTTGAGTTCCATCTCCTCCTAATGTAAATATGCAATCAAAGCCATCCTTTTTAGCATTTTTTATACATACATCTGATAAGTCTTTATAAACTGTTTTTCCATTTTCTTCTACTTTATAATTAAATACATTTGCATTAGTAGATGAACCTATTATTGAGCCACCTTTGTATAAAATTCCTGATGCATTTGTATAAGAATCAAGTTTTATATAATTATTTTCAAGTAATCCCTTATATCCCTCTATATATCCATAACATTTAATACCATTGAGTTCTGCCATTTTTACAATTCCTCTAATAACAGCATTAAATCCTGAAACATCTCCACCATTTGCAAGTATTGCAACTTTTTTCATTATATCGTCCTCTTTTCTTTTTTAAATTTTCTTAGCTCTTAATATTATATCAATAAATAAAATAATTACAAGTTTTTTTATTGATTTTTATTGAAATTTTATTTTATTTATAATATAATATTAGTACATTATGTAAAGGAGGCATCTAGCTATGTCTGATGTCAAAGGTAAGAAAAAGCCTTTTATCCCTTCTCCATTCTA
>CANRFH010000009.1 GCA_947629835.1 uncultured Clostridia bacterium
TGGCATAGTGGTTTTGTAAGCAAGTCCTTTTTTAAATAATTGTATAAATATCCATTGTGTCCATTTATAATAATTAGGATCAGTAGTATTTATTTCTCTTGACCAGTCAAAAGAAAAACCGATTGATTTTAATTGCTCTCTAAAATGATTTACATTTTGTTCAGTTACTATGCTTGGGTGTATATTATTTTTTATTGCATAATTTTCTGCAGGAAGCCCGAAAGCATCAAAGCCGATAGGGTAAAGAACATTATATCCTTGAAGTCTTTTCATTCTTGCGATTATATCAAGAGCTGTATAACTTCTTGGATGTCCAACATGCAAACCTTGTCCAGATGGATATGGAAACTCTATTAAACCATACCATTTCTTTAATGAATAATCATTCTTTGCATTAAAAGTTCCTTCTTTTTCCCATTTATTTTGCCATTTTTTTTCAATCTCTTTAAAATTATATGCCATAACTTCCTCCTAAAAATAAAAACTTAATATCTATTATATAATAAAAAAAGCAAAAAATAAAGCAAAACATTGAAAAAAGTGGCAAAATATTATAAAATAATAGTATAAATATAAAACTCCTGCGTTTGGCTTACTTGAAAGTATATGAAGGGAAGAATTTTAAATTTGGATACTTTAAGTGAAACGAAATTTTTAATGAAAAAATATAATATCAAGGCTAATAAAAGTTTAGGACAAAATTTTTTAATAGATGGAGATATTATTTCTAATATTGTGAGAAGTGCTGAAATCGGAAAAGCCGATGCAGTAATTGAAATAGGACCAGGACTTGGAACTCTTACAAATGAGATAGCAAAGTTTGCAAAGAAAGTCATTTGTGTAGAACTAGATAAAAGAATGGTTCAGATTTTACAAGATAGATTTTATTTATTTGATAATGTTGAAATAATAAATGAAGATATACTAAAATTAGATTTAAATAAAATTATAGAAAAAGAGAAGGAGAATATAAAAATTGTTGCAAACCTTCCATACTATATAACTACCCCAATAATAATGAAACTATTAGAGGATAGATTAAATATAGATAGCATAACTGTGATGGTGCAAAAGGAAGTAGCAGATAGATTATGTGCAAAAACCGGAACAAGAGAAGCAGGGGCTATAACATATAGTATTGAATATTATACAACTCCACAAAAACTATTTACAGTTCCAAATACATCTTTTATCCCAATGCCAAATGTAGAATCAGAAGTGATTAACTTAAAAATAAAAAAGGAAAAAAATGAAGAAGTTAAAGATGAAGAAAAATTATTTAAGGTTATAAAATATGCATTTATGCAGAGAAGAAAAACTTTACTAAATGCTTTGCAAAATACAGATATTGGAAAAGACAAAGAACATGTAAAAGAAGTGTTAGAAAAACTAAATATAGATGAACGAATTAGGGGAGAGGCACTTAGTTTAAAAGACTTTATAGACATTTCAAATTTGATATAAAATATAGAAAAAGCAATTATATTTAAATATAATTGCTTTTCTTATATTTTATTCTACAGTTACAGACTTAGCCAAATTTCTAGGCTTATCTACATCAAGTCCTTTTTCCTTAGATACATAGTAAGCTAAAAGTTGAAGCGGTATAATAGAAAGTATAGGAGAAAGGAGAGGATGAACTTTTGGAATATTTATAATGTTTGGAAAAACATCCTTATCTACATTTTGATTTGTTACAAGAAGTGTTTTAGCACCTCTTGTTATAACTTCCTGCAAGTTACTTACAGACTTATCAAGAAGTCTTCTATCTGTGATAATGCCAACAACTGTTACATCATCTTCAATTAAAGCGATAGGACCATGTTTCAATTCTCCTGACTGATATGCATCAGAGTGGATATAAGATATTTCCTTTAACTTCAAAGAAGCCTCTTTTGCAACAGCAAAGTCAGTTCCTCTTCCTAAGAAAAATATGTCTTTTTCTTTATAAATTCTTTTTGCAAATTCTTTTATTAAATCTGTATTTTCTAAAGTAATACTTACCTTAGAAGGTAACTCTAAAATTTCATTTTTTAGAGCAGAAAGTATTTCTTCATTTTCTATTCCTAAAACTTCTGCAAAATAGATTGCAAGAAGTGAAAGTACAGTAATTTGGCAAGTATATGCTTTAGTTGAAGCAACAGCTATTTCTGGACCTGCATGAGTGTATATAGTATAATCTGCTTCTCTTGTTATAGAACTTCCGATAACGTTAGAGATTGCAATAGTTTTAGAACCAATTTGCTTTGCATTTTTTAAAGCAGCGATGGTATCAGCAGTTTCTCCAGATTGGCTAATGCAAATTATCAAAGTATTTTTATCAATAAGTGGTTTTCTATATCTAAATTCAGATGAAATATCAACCTCTACAGGGATAGATGTAAGCCTTTCTAAGATAGGTTTTACAGCAAGACCTGCATGCATAGCAGTACCACAAGCTACAATATATATCCTAGAAACTTTAGATAAATATTCTTTTGGAATAGATATATCATCAAAATTACATTTTGCATCTTTTACTAATCTAGTACCAATTGTTTCTCTGATAGCTGTTGGCTGTTCATATATTTCTTTTAGCATAAAATCTTCATAGCCGTTTTTATCAGCAGATTTTGCATCCCAAGTAATAATTTCAGGTGTTCTTTTAACTACATTTAAATCTATATCATAAAAAGTTACAGATTTCTTTGTTACTTGAACTAAATCACCATCATTTAATATATAAATGTTATTTGTATAATCCAAAATTGCAGGAATATCTGATGCTACAAATTTTTCATCATCTTTAATACCAATAACTAATGGACTATCTTTTCTAGCAACAATTATTTTATCAGGCTCAAAAGAAAAAATAACTTCGATTGCATAACTTCCTTTTAAGTCTGAGACAGCTTTATTTACAGCTTTAACAAATCTAAGATTATCATTTTCATCCTCTTTATAATAATAGTAATGTATTAAGTTAGGAATAACTTCTGTATCGGTTTGAGATAGAAAATGATATCCAGCATTAGTTAGAAAATCTTTTATTTGGCTGTAATTCTCAATAATTCCATTATGTACTACTGCAAAATTTTTGCTTTCATCCAGATGTGGATGAGCATTAATACTAGAAGGCTTTCCATGAGTTGCCCATCTAGTATGAGCTATTCCTATATGACCTTCCAAAGAATTAATCTCAGGTATATTTTGCAATTCCTTTACTCTTCCTTTGTGTTTTAAACATTTTATATGTGGCCCTTCAATAGTTGCAATACCGGCTGAGTCATAACCTCTATACTCTAACTTTAAAAGACCATCTATCAATATTGGACTTGCCTTAGTATTTCCAATATAACCTACAATTCCACACATAAGCTCCTCCGTTCCAAGTAATAATTCAAATTTTGTAAATTATTATATAATATTATCACAGCTTGGAAAAAGTAGCAAGTCCTTTTGAATTCAAATTAAATAAATAATTTTATGATTGTTAAAAGAATAGCACCTGGTACGCCTAAAATACTTACAAAAATTATTGTGAAAAAGTTTAAGCCTATATGAAAACTAAATAATTGACCAATAAAATTAATTATAAGGATGATTAAAGCTCCAATTAAAGAATTAATGAAGAGTTTTATCATAAATTTTAGTGGAACGATAAAAACTCTACATAGTACAAATATTATACATAAACCTGAAATATATGTTAAAATATTAATAAGTTCCAAATCTTAATCACCTCGTCCTACTTTGTACATCTTATGATTAAGAAAAGAAATTTATTCTATAAATTATAAAAAGATTATATTACATCATACAATTCTTTTATTTCAATAATATCAAACATATTTGCTAGTAATCCATGTTTTTTTGCTTTTCTAAGCAAATAGCTATATTTAGATTGAATTGCTTTTATTTGATATAAGTAATAATCGACCAATTCGTCTTCCGCAAATTCAAAATTTGTATTTGCATTAACTAAGTCTTCACGAGTTTTTAAAATACTTTTTATAAGTTCTATATTTGGATTTTCTTGTTTCTTTACAAAATAAGGGTTTTCTTTTACATATTTTTCATATATCATATATATCCTCCGATACTATAAATTACTAAGATTTCAAAAATTTAGTAATATTCTATGCAAAATCGAAGTAGAATATACAGAGTATTGATAAGAAAATATAAACTACACTTAATGATGAAATAAAAAGTTTTAATAAATCTCCAAATTGCTACAAATTTAAAAAAATGCTCTTGACAGTATTCGCTAAATGTGCTAATATATATACTGTTCAAGATATGCGGGTGTGGCGGAACTGGCAGACGCGCTGGTCTTAGGAACCAGTGCCAACGGCGTGGAGGTTCGAGTCCTCTCATCCGCACCATTATATTAATATCAAGGGTTTTAGCGATTTCCTTTGGTATTATTTTTTTGCTAAAATTTCAAAGTTCTAATGAGAGTTCTAATGAATTTTAAGAAACATTTTCAAATATACTATCCATTATTTTAGCTGTATGCTCTTTTGAGGAACTATCTAAGTGTGTATATATTTCAGTTGTAGATACGTTTGAATGTCCCATATTTTCCTGTACTTCTCTTAAATTTGCTCCATTATTTAAAAGAATAGTTGCTACACTATGTCTTAGGTCGTGTAATCTTATTTTTCTTAGGTTATTATCCTTTAGAAACTTTTCAAACTTTTTAGTAAGTGTGTCAGGCAACATCAAACTGCCGTCCGTATTTACACAAACATAGTTCCCATCATTTAGATAGCATTTTCCGAAAATTTCTTTATTATGCTTTTGAGTTTTATATGCCTCGAGTAAAAATTTTTTTAAATGTTCTTTTATTGGGAAAGTTCTATAACTAGAATTATTTTTTGGGATATCTTTTTTAATAATACTACGTTTACTATTTAATGTAGTTTGAACAACAGTATGTGCAATAGTTATTTGATTTTCTTCAAAGTTTACTCTTTCCCATTTTAAGCCAATAGCCTCACTGCGTCTAAGTCCATAAGTTGATATTAACATTATCGGCATTGCTATATCTGTATTCTTTATTTTTCTTAGAAAATCAATTAGTTCTTTTTTGGAATATACACTAGGAATGAACTGCTTAGGTTTTTCTATTTGAGTATTCTCGTTTGGATTTATTAATATAAGGTTTGTTTTTTTTGCTCTTTCTAATATTTGATTGATATTTCTATAATAATGTTGAACTGTACGAGGAGATTTATTTAATTTATACTGGTAATTATAAAAGTTTTGCAAATCTAAGGTACTTAGTTCTGTTAGTTTTATTTTTTTTTCTTCAAAATAAGGACAAATTATTGATTCTATATTAGACTGATAACCTCCAACTGTTGATTTTGCTTTTGTGTTCGATATGCTTTCTAGCCATTCCTTAGCAAAATCACAAAACAAAATATCCTTTTTATTGTTGTCAATGCCTAAGTTCAGTTCTTCTTCATAAGCTTTTCGCATATCTTCGGCTTTTTTATAAGCCTCTTGTTTTGCCTGTTTGTGTAATCTCTTTTGACTCGTATTTACTACTTTTATTTTTGTACTTCTCCACTTATATTGATACCCATTTACAGAATCGTTATAGTATAATACAGCGTAGTACATTCCTTTTTTTTCCTGTAAGCTAACCGTTACATTTATCATAAAATACTCCTTTCTGTAACTTATAACAGCTTAGATTTAGCTCACTATAAATAATCTATGTTCATCATAATAACATATAATGAGCTAAGTTGTCTACTGCCTTTTTAAGTATTCGATTACTTCACTTTTTAAGATTCTGTAACTACGACCGATTTTTAACGAATTTATTTCGTTATCTTTTAAGAGTTTGTATCCTAAGCTTTTCCCAATATTTCCAAGCATTTCACAAAATTGTTTAAAATTAACAACGTCAGGATACTCACTTAAAATTTTATTATTTCTCATTTACTTTTGTCCTCCTTAATTGCTATTTAACCAAACTATACAACTGTATGTGAAGTAAAATTTAAAAAATAAAAGCCGACATAAAAGTCGGCAAATTATAATAAAAAAATTGAATTATAATTTAATAGGGGTAATATATTTGTCTTTTTCTTCAATAAAAGTATGATTAAAATAAATATCTACTATTGTACCAATAATTTTTATATTCAGTTTTTGTATATCTGCATTAGTATATTCCAGTTTTTCATTTTTTTCATTACAAGGGTTTGTTAAAATAATAAGATTATTTTCTTTGTGAATATTCTTTATGTACCATTTCCCATTTATACTGATAATTATATCTTCATAATCGTAACAATAATCACATAAGCGAACAGTTATTATATTAAGAGATTTATATTTTGGTGTTTTATAATTTAACCAATTACTCATATTATTCAATAAAATAGCAACATATTCATTTTGGTCGTTATACAGATTACGGTTAATTGTATGAGAGCCACATAATTCACTATAATAAATATCTTCTCTATTAATATATGTACTGTCAAATAAAGGAATCTTATAATTTGTTACAATAGTTGTCTTATCTAAGTTTTGTAACATATTATATAATTTTTCATAATCCGTATAAACTACGAAAATATTTTTTATTTGTTCTATTAATCTATTTATTCTTTTAGAGGCATTCTTATTTACTTTCAACTTTTCCTTTAAACTTATATATTTCTTTTTAAATGTTTCTAATTCTATGGGCGAAAATTTATTTTTAAAAAATTTAATATATATATAATACATTATAAAGTTATATTCATTTTCTGTTTTAATCAATGTATCTATACTTTCTTCTAAAATTTCTAAAATGTTGTCTTCAAAAATATCTTTTTTAAATATAGCAGATATTTTTGCTCTTAAATCTGCTGTAATATGTCTACGACCTTGTTCAATTGCCCCAATTGTACTTTCACTAACACCTAACTTATTTGCTAAATCTTTTTGTGTCAAAGAAGGAGTATGATTTATTCTAGAATCTTTTAAAGTTTTTCCCATTTTTACATATAGTTCTTTAGGCATATTATTTTTATTTTCTCTTTCTTTTGCTTTTCTTTCTAATTCTTGTTGAGTATCAAATAACATTTTATCACCTCAAAAAAATTTTACCATTTAATTTTTTTTAAATCAAGTATTCACATACAGCTGTATAGTTTAGTTTAATACAAGAAACAGCTGTTAAATATCAGTCTATAAATATATAGCAACTTTTGAAAAAAAGTAAAAATTATGTTGAAATAATCATACTTTATAGACTTAAAAATAATATAGGAGGTGCTAATATGATACATAGTATCAGTTTCGTTATTTTAAATGTGTGGATACCAGATTTTTTTGAATTTCCAGTTAAGTTTAAAAGATACGACAGATATAAATATGTTCTAACTTACAAAGGTGTAACGTTTAATTATTATCTGGAAAGTCAAACACTATTAATTCGAACGAATACACATAAAATCTTAAAGAAAGGATTTGTAACTTTAAATGATTTAGAACCTTACACAAATAGATTAATGACTATTGTAAAAGAAGTAGTTGGCAATAAAAAATATTTGTTACAACTTAGCAGAGTTGACTATTATGTTGATTTATCAATAGATTTAGAGTGTGAAGAACAAAAAAATATTTTAGAGTTGCTTTATAAACACTTACATTCATATAGACATATGAAAATGTCTGACAAATCTAATATTAACAACTCGTTCTATTTAAAAACTAAAAGAGGTACATATAATTTGAATTGTTATTATAAATTTGCACAGTCAGGAATACTGGATTATAGAAATACTTTTAGAATTGAATTACAAATCAAAAAAAACAAATTTAAAAGAGAATTCAAAAAATATGGAATTACAAGAGAACTTGTTAATTATTGGAGCAAAGACGGAATGCAAATGTACTACTTTGATTTTTTACAGGATTTCTTTTACAGCGGTGATTACTATAGAATAGACATAGCAATAGAGAAAATAGAAAACAGTTTATATACAAAGTCTATGCAAAAAAAACTAATTTTATTTATAAAAAGAGTAAATGAAATTGGAATGACAGAAACTAAAAAGTTTTATTCGTATAGTACTTTCAAAAATTATATCAAAAAGTTAGGGGAAATCGGTTTAAACCCTGTAACGTTAAGACTAGACGGAAACTTTTTAAGTATGGAAAACCTACTAAGTAGAGCAAAGAGAGTAGCAGAAAAAATTTATTTTAGAAAGGAAGATTAGATATGTATAATATAAAAAATAAAAAATTCATAAATGTCAGCGAAATCGCTGAAAAATTAAAGGACATATTAAATGTAAAAACAGGAATAAATGGTAAAAAGGTAAATGAAACAATGTTAAAACTAGGTATGCAAAAATTAAGTGAAGATGGAAAAAGCAAATATAAACCTACAGAAAAATACAAAGAATATGCACAAAAAATTCCACTAAACTTTAAAAGTGAATATCCTTATTATTTAAATTGGGAGAGTAGCATTGTAAATGAAATTTTAGATATAGCATATGAAGAAAGTTTGCAACAAAATTTAGTTAGAATAATAAAAAGACTACAAATAATAAACATTATAGATATGAATCAAATTGACTATAGTCAACTAGAAAAAAAACTAAGTATTGTTTTAAATAAAAAATAAGTTACTAAATTAATAAAATAAATATGGGAGCTATATATTACTAAATTAGTATAATAGCCCCTATATTTTTGATTTCTTGAAATTTTCATTTTTCACATTTTAAAATATAAGTTTTTTAAAATTGAATGTTGTAAGAGTATATAAAAATATTAATATAGAGATATAGAAACAATTACGTGTTAAAAATTATTTATTGTAATTCTTAATATTATACAATAAACCAAAAACCTACATACTGTCAAAATGAACATATATAAACACTCCTACATTGTACCAAAAAAATTTGAATAAGTTAATAGAATTTGAAGGTTAGCTAAAGTGTTGAATTTTATAGAGTTATAAGTAACTGTCTTAAAAAAGAGCTAGTAGCATTACAAGGTATGAAAATATCAGTATATATACTATATTGTTATATAGTATAAAAAAGAAAGTAAATGCAAGAAAATATATAAGAGTTGAATTATCTAAAAGGAAGTATTTACGAATAGTTTACAGTTATAACTAATTAGAATTGTAGTTTACTTTATAATTATAATATAATACTTCATTAAAGATAAAATGCGAGGAAAAATTTAGTCTGATATATTAAGGGAAGAAACAGATTAATAATCTGTGAAGAAAAGGCGAAAAAATTACGAAAGAATAAAAGCTTATAAAGAAATAAAAAACAAATAAAATATAAATTATAATTAGTGTGTGAAATTTGCTATATATTTTAATATTGCAAGTATTATAACTCTAGAATATATATACAAAACGGATTCTAATTCCAAACAAAATGCAATAGACAATTAATTTAAATTATAAAAGTATTTGAATTGCGTTGCAATATTAACTATTATCTGCATATAATTATTACTTTATTGTGCTAAATTATTAAGTTGTAAAGTATATTTATTTAGTTATAGTGTAGCAGTAGTCTTTTATAGCAAATAGATATTTTGGTGGAAAAAGTTAATTTATAAATAATATTAAAATATATATCAATTTTATAGCTCTTCATAAGATAGAACATAATCTTTTATAAAACTAAAAATAAAACAGCCCTAAATTAATTTCAAGCACTTGCGAAAAAGCATTTTTGACAAGGCATTGCTTATTATAAATTATATGTACAAGTATATAATAATCTCTTTAAAGTCCGTTACAGATACGAATATACAAAAAAGTATATATGCGGAATAACAAGAAACGGCGATAATGTAATATGAAAAGCAAAAACTTGTTTTTATTTAACTAAAAATATAAACCTTGTAACCGTTGATACTGTAAGAAAAAACTTTCAAAAATGTATTGACATTTTCTACCTTATATGGTACCATCATAATGCAAATGAAAATCACAAAAAATAAAAAACTTCTAAAATGTAACAGTCGGCAAACTTACTACATTTTAGAAGCGGTCGAAATATCTTGAAAATATTTCATATATATAGTAGCATTTTTTAGACCTTTTTTCAAGATATTTACAAAATATTTTGAAAGGAGGTTTTTTATATGTTTTTTAGTTAGTGCCTCTAATTTTAATGATTTATAAAAAATGGAGGTTAATTATGAAATTAGAAGAAATTAAAAAATATTGTAAAATTGTTACAAATGAAGAAAAACAAGGAGAGGAACTTTATTTTAAAGATAAGCCTGACTATGAAATTATAAAGGATTTAAAAAGAAATGGTTACAAGTGGCATAATACAAAAAAATGTTGGTATAGAAAATTACATTATACAGGAAAAACAAAAAAACGAAATTATTTAGGTATAAAAGTCGGTGATATATTCCACTATTCGTGGGGCTATGAACAGACAAATGCAAATTATTTTCAAGTTGTAAGCTTAAAAGGAACAAAACAAGTTATTATTCGAGAAATATCATACGAAATAACAGAAACGACAGGTCTAGATAGTTATAAGGTTAGACCTATAAAAGATAGCTTTTTAAAAGAAAGTCAATTTATAGCAGATAATGGAATCGGAGCAATAAAGCAAGTCAAAGGATTAGAAAATGGAACAATTTATATAAATATAGAAAGCTTTGGTTTTTGTAGCTTATGGAATAACACTGACGACTTAATGACTTGTTACTATTAAAATTTTAAATTACGAAGCGGAGGAAAAAATGTATATAATTATAATTTATGTCGTTATTATCGCTATTTTGAAGGGGTGGCAAAAATAGAGTAACTAATATTTGAAAAAGTATGCTTTTATAAATATTAAAAAATATATAAAAATGTTGTTTATAAAAGTAGTAAAAATACTTTCTAAACATTTAAAAAGTAATAACTACTTTTATAAACACAAAAGGAGGAATTAAAATGTCAAAAACAGTTGCATATGTTAGAGTTAGCACAAAGGAACAAAATCTTGATAGACAGCTTGAAGTATTACAGAAAATGGGAATTCAAGAAAAATACATATATAGTGATAAACAGTCAGGAAAGGATTTTGAAAGAATTGGTTATCAATATATGAAGAAATCACTTGAAAAAGGCGATACATTAGTTATAAAAGAACTTGACAGAATAGGAAGGAATCAGGAAGAACTAAAAAAAGAATGGGAATATTTTAGAAACAATGAAATAAATGTCAGAGTTTTAGACCTTCCCGCCCTTAATATAGACTATGAAGACGACAACATTAAGCCACTTGCTAAAATGATAAGCAATATAATTTTTGAGGTAATGAGTTGGAAGGCTCAAAATGAAAGGGAAACAATTAGAAAAAGACAGGCGGAGGGTATTGCAATAGCAAAGGCAAAGAATATAAAGTTTGGTAGACCAAAAATTGAAATACCTTCAAACTTTGAGGAGATATATAATAAATGGAAGAAGCGGAGAGATAACGGCAACGAAAGGAATGGAACTTACAGGGTTAAAACGTAACATATTTTATAACTTTATAAAGATATATGAAAAAGGCACAAAATAATCTAATATTTAGGAGGAACTTATTTATGGGAAAAGTAGAAAAATTGAAAAAGGCATTATTAAAAGAGTATAAAAACAAAGATATATTAGTTATGCTGGAGGGATTTATAAAAACTTATATAATAATAAAAAATTCAAAAATACTAATAAATAATCAAACATTAATATTAACAGACGGAAAGCAACAAGAAATCATTATAGATTTAGATTATGTGTATAATATAGACGTTAATACGGCAATTATGTTTGATTTAGATAACGAAAAAATAACGTTACAATATTGAATGTTACAATTTTATCTATAAAATAATGGGCTAGTAAAAAGCTAGTCCTTTTATTATCCCCCATTATTTAGGTTATTATATTGGTATTTTAGGAAAAATATATAAGGTGCTAGTGCAGTTAGCTATGCATAAAAAAAGAACTATTTATTTTATGTAGAAAATAGTTCTCTATTTTTTAAAACTTTCAATACACTGTTTAAGTAATTCGTCAGTTGTAACATTAAAAATAATTGAAAATACAGCAAGTTCATATTCTTTTATGATTCTATCTCCTCTTTCAATTTTTTGTAATGAGTTTTTATTTAAGTCTATTCCATATAACTGTAATTTTTCAGACAATGATTTTTGCGTCATATTATTTTTTATTCGATATTCTTTTATAGTTTCGCCTATTGCATTTAGTTTGTTATTGTATTTTATAGTATTATTCATAACTTAATTTTCTCCGTTTATTTATATTTTATACATTGATTTTAGTATAAAATTGTGATATTATAACAACGTACACGTTGCTTAATTAAGTGAAGGTTAATATATTGAAAAAACAAATTGCTATTTCAATACTTGAAGAAATATAAGATTCAATAAAAAATGGAAAAGAAGCGGAATAAATAGTTTAAAACTGTATAAAAAGATTAAAAAATTAAGGAGGATAAAATGGAGAAAAAATTTGACAATAAACAAATAATAATTAGTAGTATTGCTATTTTAGTAATTATTGTAATTATTGCAGGTGTAATTATTTTTATAAATAGTGAAACGTATAGAGAAATTAATTACAAAAATAATACTTCTTTAAGTGTTGTAAATGATAATGCATATAACTCAAGATTTTATTACAATAAAAATTTAAAATATACTAAGGAAGGCAATAAATATGTATTTGAAAAAGATGATCCGAATGTAGTAATAATTTCATATAATGTAGCAAAAACAAGTGAAACAGGAACAGGAATGAATATAAATAAAATTATTAGTTCAATAGAAAATGCTGGATACACATTTTCAGGACAAAGGGAACTTACAATTTCAAAAATAAAACCTATAAAGGCAACTAGGTTAAAATTTAAGCAAAACGGAGTAAATAATATTACATATATAGTGTTTAATAATGATAATACATACTGGTTTAGTATGTTGTCAGAGTCAGAAGAAGAAAATCAAGATTTTATGACTATGTTAGATTCTTTTATCTGCAATTGATATGTAAAAAAATATAATTTGAAATATGGAGGTGTAAAATATGGCAATAGTTGTAGTAATAATTTTAGGAGTTATAGCGTGGTGTTGTGTATGGGGTGTTGTATGTAATGTAATAGCATTGCCCAAAAACATTAATTATGGCTTTTTATTAGGATTTTTTCTAGGTTTAATCGGACTAATAATTGTAATATGCTTACCTGAAAATACAAAAAATTCTGTTAATGACGTTGAAACGTTAGAGAAGTTAGTTGAATTAAAAGAAAAAGGAATATTGTCAGAAGCGGAATTTAATGAGAAAAAACAAAATATTTTAAATAAAATATAATGGTGTGAAATATGGAAAATAGACAATATGTAGACGAACTAAAGCAAGAAAGGAGTGATTTTAAATATGAAAAATAAGAAAGATTATAAAAAAATTTTTATAGCAGTAGGTATCATTATTGTTCTAGCGATAGCAGTAATTTTAATACTAAATATAAAAAATGATACAAAAGTTAATGCACCAGATTTAGTCAAAGGTATGACGCCAGTCAAATGGAATGGAAGTCAGTGGATAGAAACAACAGCTGAAGATAAAGAATGGTATAACTACGATAAACAAGAATGGGCAAATGTTAAATTAGCAGACGGAAGTATGTTTGTGTGGATTCCTAGATATGCCTACAAAATAACTAAAGGCTATCACGGAGAAGATTTAGAATATAAAGAGCAAAGTTCTCACACAGATTCTACAAAAGAGGGTGGAAAAATAGAAATTGTTTTTTTGCAAGGAACAACTAACTCTACATTCAACAATAAGTCAATAGATATTGCAAACACAAACAGTAAAGAAAATTATGTGGTACACCCTGCTTTCAAGTTTGGAGACGAGGAATTACAAGGAATTTGGGTATCTAAATATGAGGCAAGTCGAACAGACTCAACAGATACAACACAAGGGACACAAGAGATATTAGCTTTTAAAGATAATGTATTAAGTATAACAGATTATGATTTAAATGGTGCAATGTATTACTGCAGAAATATGGAAAAACAAAATATATATGGTTGGAATGAACAAAGTGGTACGATAGCAAATACAGGAGATATTATTGGTGATAATAATAATTTTGACACTCATTTAATAAAAAATATTGAATGGGGAGCAGTTTGTTATTTGTCAGAAAGTAGGTATGGAATAAATAAAGAAATTTTAGGAAATACCAGTCTAATTAGTGGCAAAGGTGGTGTATCTTCTACAACAACAGGTAATGAAACAGGCATATATGATATGGCAGGGCAAAACGCAGAATTTGTAAGTGCATATTATAACTTAGGTACAGATAATGTAAATTTAAAAAAATATACAAATGCTACTAATTTTCATAAAAAATATGTAGATATATATAATAGTTATGGAACAGATAATTATGGGGACGCAGTATATGAAACCTCAAAAGATAATTTCGCAAGGCGAAGTTGGTATGAAGGACAAAGTGATTTATCAACTTCTTATCCATTTTTTGTAAGAGGTAAGTCTAGTTATTCTAATAGTATTTATTCATATTTTACGACAAGCGGAGAAAAAACATTAGATAATAGCGAATATAAGACAAGTTTTAGGGTAACAATAACAAAAAATAATTAGTTTACTGACGCATTTAATTTTTGCATATATACCCCATTAAATTATATATGCAAAATGAACATATATATTTTTTCTACTGGGAACGGTGTCCTCGACAAAAGGACACCATTTTTAAAAACTTATATTCTACCACGAAAATTTAAATAAGTGAATAGAAAAAGCAATGTGAAACAAGCCACGAGAATCAATTTTAAGACATTTTTATATTAAAGATATGAAATTATATGTTGTGGATAGAAAAAATAGTTTATATAAAATCATCACAATAATTAGAGCAAGAAGCGGTTTAGATGTTTACTTTATAAATGTATAATAAAATTAAAGTTTTATATTGTAAAGAATATTTTTAAATTTAGTAGATTATTTATAATGAGCTACTGTTAAAAGTTCTAATGAAGTTCTAATGAACTATATAATTTTTATACAATTTAAATTATTCTTTATTTAAAAGCTTTTACTGGTAAAAAAGCTTAAAATATATGCATTTTATAGTATACAAACAAGTTTTAAAAAATACTAAAAAGTGTTAAATAACATATAATATATGTGTCTTAGGAACCAGTGCCAAAAGCGTGGAGGTTCGAGTCCTCTCACCCGCACCATAGTAAGAAAAGAAGGCTCTTAGAAGTCTTCTTTTTTATACGATTTTTATAAAAGTAATGCAATAGAATTTTTATTCTATACTGATAATAATGAAAAATAAATAAACAGTGGTACACATTTTTATATATGTGTGCCACTGTTTTACCCATTAGATTGGTTCTGCTTAATGCAGCTTTTTTGATAAGATACATGCAATTTACATTATCTTATAATGAACATGGAATTTTTTTGCCCTTGAAGTATTCTGCTAAATCGTGCAGCAGCTTTTGATGGGATTTCCATTCATAGCAGCATTTATCGATACCATAAGTAGAATTACATCTTCTTTCTGCTACTCCAAATACAGAATGACATTCATTTGATGGAATTAAGAGTCTTCCGCCAGTCGGCCTGTGTTCGTAATCAAGTTTGCATCCTTTTTCTGTTAGTAAAATACAGGGACTTCTTTTATGTCCGAGATCTACAATAGGAGCATCTTGATTTCGTGCTCTAAGAATATAAACACCGAAATCCTGATAAATCATTTCTCCATCAACAAAGTCGATAGAAATATATCCCTTCTCTAATTCTTTTTTCAAAAAATTGAAAGAGATTTCCTGAAAGTCATCAGGACTGAAATGACAGCCACAACGTTTACAACATTTGCCACCACATTCAGCGCAAATTTCAGTATTAACATTCTTAGATACAGAATAGTCTTTGCTTATACTCCGATATGGCAATGTAGGATACATTAATTCTTCAAACCATCTATGAAATTCATCCTTATTCATATTAATAGCATTCATAGTGTAGTCCTCCAATTCATTGTATAATTGCTATTTGCAAGTTTAATAAATGTATTATACTAAATTTTACATAAAATTGCAAATAATTTGCAAAAATTGACACTATCGTCTAATATTATTTGACAAAACTATTAAAAATGTGTATAATAAATATAGGAAATGACAAATCCACAAACGTGGTTTTGCCGATATAGAGTAAAAATTCACATCTAAATCGCCAAATTACAGATGTGAATTTTCTTTTTATTTATGTAACTTGCTATTAACCCAGTTCTTATAAAGAACTGCTGCTAAGGCAACGTTTAATATTAAAGATAGTATAAATGCTATTATAAAAAATAGTAATACTTTAACCATAAACATCACCACCTCTCCTACGAAGATTCGTAAAAATTGGTGGCAAAACCACATCTGCTTATTATCATTTCCTATAATAGCCAATATACAACATTATTTAATAAAATACAAGCGAACAAAACAAATTTTTGCAAAAAATCTTAAATTAATTTTAAAAAGTTTGTAAAGGCTAATTGTATATAAATTTATAATATGATAAAATATAAATAAATTTCCAAAAATTGTAAAACTTAGAATAAAAGATGCTTTGAAATACAAGAAAGTATTATATAGAAAAACAACAATTTATATATAAATAAAAGGGAAAAGTAAAATATGGAATTAATTAAGAAAAAATTTAATGAAACAATCTTTTATAAAAAAGATAGTCAATTAGAATATCAAATTGAAGCATTAAAGAAAATGCAAAATGAGTATCCAGATAATAATAAAATAAAACAAAAATTAAAACTATGTGAATTAGGATTAAAAGGGGAAAGAGAAATAGAATTTGAACTAAAAAATGCTAATATTGGTATGTATGTTTTACATGATGTCAATTTGGAAATAGACGATATGAAAGCACAAATTGATTACATAGTAATTACTCCAGTATATACATATTTTATAGAAAGTAAAAATTTAATTGGAAATATAACAGTGAATGACAGAGGAGAATTTATAAGAGAATATTTTTATGATAATAAAAAAATAAAAGAAGGAATATACTCACCACTAAGACAAGTAGAAAGACATATTGAAATCTTTAAAAAGATATGGAAACAAAAGCATACAGGAATAATTGATAAGGCACTTAGATATAATACACTTGATACATGGTTTAGACCATTAGTAGTAATGGCTAATCCTAAAAACATTTTAAATGTAAAATATGCACCAAAAACAATGAAAGATAAAATAATAAAATCAGATTCTTTAGTAAATTATATAAAAAATGATATTAAACATACAAACAAAGAATATATAAGCAATCAAAAAACAATGGAAGAAAATGCTTTTAATCTTATGCAAAAATACAATGTAGATATAAATAGAGATTATGAAAAAGAAATAAGAAAATGGATAAATGAAGATGTCAAAGAAAATAACTTGCCTAAAAATATAGATGCAATCAAACAAGCACTTATAGAGTATAGAGCTAAGAAATCAAAAGATAAGAATATACCAGCTTATTATATTTTTAATGATGACGAATTAATGAAGTTAATAATGAATTTGCCTAAAACTATAGATGAATTAGATCAGTTAAAAATATTAAAACCAGTAAAAACAAGACTCCATGGTCAGGAGATAATAGACATTATTAACACATAATAAATACTATACATTTTCAAACAATGTATGTCACAATTTACGTTAGAAGAACTTGCAAAAAAGATAATATAAAATTAAAAACTAAGCATAATTTTACAAATATTGTAAAATTATGCTTGATTTTTTCAAGATAATATGCTAATATATAGCAGTATTATTCAAAAAAATTTTTTTCAAAAAATTTTAAAATCAAAAAATTCAAAAATTTCTAAATTTTACCAAATTAAAACCAAATTAGAAATTAAGTAGGCTCATATACGTGCATATTTTGCAAATTTTAATAGATATGAGAGAAAGGAGGAGTTAAAAAGCAACAAAGGCTTAAATAATAAGAATACTAGAGATAATATACTGAAATTTAATTAAGAAAGGAAAAATTATGACTAAAAAAATATTTATAATATTAGTCATTGCAATAGCTTTATTTGGCATACAAAAAACTTATGCAATGACTAAGAAAGACGAGATACATATTGAAGGAAAGGAAAAATTAGAAACTATAATAGAAATAAACGAAGAAGGAGAATGGAAGGACTTAGAAATTTTTAAGTATAGTGAAAATAATGGAATTATATATAAGCTAGGTAACAATGAAGAAAATATTAATATGACTATTTCAGAAGAAATACAAAATACAGCAATAATTACTATACTTGCAAATGGTTATGGTAAAAAAGATGCTCAAACACTTGGAGTTAATAATTCAAATGATGCATATATTGCAACTAAAATTTCGCTAGACTGTGCAAGTGAAGGAATAGACAAAGATAGCCTTCAAAATTATTTTAGAGTAAAAGAAAACTTAGAATCTCCACTAAAAGAAAGGGCAGAGAATATAATAAATGCAGTAAAAAATCTTTTAAGTATAACAAAAAAGAATTATTTTGATACGGGGTTTTCAATAGAACAGACAGGAAATATAGAACTAGATGAATTTAATGAAGATTATTGCTCACAAAAATATACAATAACAACCAATAATTGTGTACCTAAGAAATATAGTATATTAAATTATAGAAATTTTTTGAGTGAAGTATTTTCGACAAATAATGAAGGAATAAGAAAAGATACTTTTACTATCGAAGAAGATTCTAATATATTTAGAATAACAATGCCAAAAGAATATAGAGAAGGAGCATTTGAAGGAAAATTTCAATTTGAATTAACATATGAAAAAAATGCAGGATATTTTGGGAAAAATGGAGATAACACATATATAATTCTTGCTGATAAAGAAGAAAAAAGATTAGTTGATGTATATCTCCTTAATAAAAGATCTTCTATATCTATAACTGTAAATGATAAAGATAAACCAACGACAGTTATAGAAAATGTAAAAATAAAAATTAAAGATGAAAATAATTTAGTAAATGATACTTACACAAGTAATAGTCGTGGCTCAATATTAGTAACAAAGCTTGGGAAAGGCAATGTCCAGATGGAAGTAGTAGAAGTTCCAGAAAACTATATTTTAGATAAATATTTATACAATAAAAATTTGAATTATAATGAATATTGTAAATATACTATAAGTTTAAAATATAAAAAAGGAAGTTTACACATAAATGATAATGCAAAAGGAGCAATATTTAGAATTTACGATAAAAACTCAATCTATATCGGAACATATCAAACTGATGAAGATGGTAAGATTCAAATAGATGAAATTAATATAGGGGAAGATTATATTTTAAAACAGATAAGTGTACCTGATGGATACAAAACAGTAGAAGATAGCAAGTTTTCAATTCTATACAATGAGACAACAACTATTGATATCGTGAATGAAGAAATAATAAAGGAAAATCAAAAAGAAGAAGATGATGAAAAAGGCAAAGGTGAAACAGATTCTGACGATGATGAAAATAGTAGGTTACCAGTTGTAGATAGTGATAACGGACAAGTAGAAGATAAGAACAATGAAGGAAAGCAAGAGCAAGAAGATAAGAAAGAACCATCAGGTGTAGAGCAAGAAGGGTCAAAAGGACAAGACGAAATAGATAAATCAAATAAATTGGAAGAAGATAAGGTGGAAAAAGAAGAAGAAAATAAGAAAGACGAAACAGAAAAACAAGAAGAACCAACAGAACAAGAAAAAATAGATAAAACAGAAGAAAATATAGCAAATAATGAAGAAAAAGACATACAAAAAGAAAATGAATCAAACCTTGAGAACAAAAATAATACAGAAAATAGAGAGAATAATATAGACAAGAACAATATTTCTAACGTGATAAATGATAACATCAAAACTGAAAATTTAAGTCCAAATAAGCTACCGAGAACAGGTTATGATTTTTTAGAAATTAGACCATGGCATCTTATACTAATAATATTTATACTTTTATACATATTAAAAAGGACCGCTAAATCGCAGTCCAAATAGTCTATAAACCTAAAGAATAATGCAAATAAGTCCACCACTTCCTTCATTAACGATACGTTCTAATGTTTCTTGAAGTTTCATTTGAGCATCTTCTGGCATTCTAGATAATTTATTTTGTAAACCTTCATTAACAAGTTCATGTAAACTTTTACCAAATATATTAGATTCCCATATTTTTTTAGGATCATTTTCAAATTCAGATAATAGATAAGTAACTAATTCTTCAGATTGTTTTTCAGAACCAACAATTGGAGAAACCTCAGTTGTGATATCTGCTCGAATCATATGTATACTTGGAGCTTTAGCTTTGAGTTTAACACCAAATTTTGAACCTTGCTTAACCATTTCTGGTTCGTCTAAAATAAGCTCATCAATTGTAGGTGTAACTATTCCATAACCTTTGGCTTTAACTTCTTCTAATGCATAAGCGATCTTATCATACTCTTTTTTAGTAGTTGCAAGAGAAGTCATAGTTGAGAATAAATCACCTTCATTTGCAACATTTACCCCAGTCATTTCAGTTAAAATCTGATAGAATAAATTGTCTTTAAGAGCAATGGTTAGATTTACATTACCATCACCTAAATTAATTTCATTTAAGACTGTATTTTCAATAACATCAGTACTCTTGATAGAAGAAAGACTATCATCAACTTCTTTAAGAACAGAAATATTACTAAATGCTGTTTTAATCTCAGAATAAAGTTCTTGCTTTAACCAATGTTCATCATTTAAAGAATCCACCCATTTTGGTAAATTTATATTCATTTGCTCTATAGGAAATTCGTATAGAAGTTTACTAAACATATTATTTACATCATCAATAGATAAATTAGAACAATCTGTTGGAAGTACTGCAACTTGGTATTTCTCCTCTAATTTTTCAGCTAATTTTCTAGTATATTCACTGTATGGATCTTCACTGTTAAGAACAATTACAAATGGTTTATTAAGTTCTTTAAGTTCAGAAACAACTCGTTCCTCAGCAGATATATAATCCTCTCTTGGAATATCTGTTATACTACCATCAGTTGTAACAAGTACACCAACAGTTGAATGTTCAGAAATAACTTTTTTAGTTCCAACTTCTGCAGCTGTTTCAAAAGGAATTTCTTCATCTGACCATGGAGTTTTTACCATTCTTGGAACATCATCTTCTAAATACCCAATAGCATTATTTACTAAGTAACCAACACAGTCTACTAATCTAGTTTTAAAACGAATATTATCACCTAATGTGATTTCAATAGCCTCATTTGGAACGAACTTTGGCTCAGTGGTCATAATAGTACGACCAGCAGCACTTTGAGGGAGTTCATCCTGAGCCCTCTCTCTTTTATATTCATTTTCAATATTTGGAATAACTAATAAATCCATAAAATGTTTAATAAAAGTGGATTTACCAGTTCTAACAGGACCCACAACGCCAATATATATATCCCCATCAGTTCTTGACTTAATATCCTGATACAAACTTAAATTTTCCATCACATACCTCCATAAAAAATGTTTGTACAATTAACTTTATTAATGTATATTAAGGAAAATCTTTAAATATTACAAAAAAGATAAAAAACCTAAAATTGCATTATCTCCATTAATATTATATAATAGGCTTAAATAATGAAAGGAAATACATTAATATGAAAGTTGTAATAATAGGCGGCGGAGCAGCAGGGATGCTTGCAGGTATTGCTTCTGCAAGAAGCGAAAATGAAACCGTTATTTTGGAAAAAATGAATACGCTTGGAAAAAAGCTTAGGATAACAGGAAAAGGAAGATGCAATATTACTAACAATATAGATATAGAAGAATTTATAGAAAATATTCCAGGAAATGGAAGGTTTCTTTATAGTGCATTTAAGAATTTTACAAATAGAGATATTATAAATCTTCTAAAAGAAGAGGGTCTAGATACAAAAGTAGAAAGAGGCAATAGAGTATTTCCAGTAACAGATAATGCTCAAAGTGTGATAGATGCTCTGTATTCCATCTTAAAAAAATCAGGAGCAAAAGTAATATGCAATGCAAAAGTTCTTGACTTAATTGTAGAAGAAAATAAGCTAGTAGGAGTAAGCTACATATTAGATGGTAAATGTGAAAGCATAAAAGCAGATAAAGTAATACTTGCAACAGGAGGAGTTAGCTATCCTCAAACAGGTTCAACTGGTGATGGACAAGAAATTGCTAAAAAATATGGACATACAATAAATGAATTAAGACCAGCACTTGTTCCAATCGAATGTTATGAAAAAGATATTTGCAAAGATTTGCAAGGATTAAGCCTAAAAAATGTATCAATAAAACTAAAAGACAAAGAAAAAAACAAAACAATATATGAAGATTTTGGAGAAATGTTATTCACTCATTTTGGAGTTTCAGGCCCCATAATTATAAGCAGTTCTTCACATTTAATTAGATATAAAAATGTAGAAGAATTACTAAAAAAGAAAAATATAGAATTAAGTATAGATTTTAAACCAGCATTAAGTGAAGAAAAATTAGATTTAAGGATAAGAAGAGATTTTGAGGAATATAAAAATAAAGATTTTAAAAATAGTTTAGACAAGTTATTACCTAAAAAAATGATAGAAACTATTATTAAAATGTCAAAAATCGATCCAGACAAAAAGGTAAATATAATAACAAAGGAAGAAAGAATTAATCTTGTAAAATTGCTAAAAGATTTTAAATTGACAGTTAAAGGTTTTAGAGGAGTGGAAGAAGCAATCGTTACAGCAGGAGGAATTTCTGTAAAAGAGATAAACCCAAAAACTATGGAATCTAAAATAATAAAAGGGCTATATTTTGCAGGAGAGATAATTGATGTAGATGCATATACAGGAGGATTTAATTTGCAAATTGCATATTCTACTGGTGTTACTGCTGGAAGAAATATTATAGAATAATTTGGAGGTATAGATGTTTAAAACTATAAAAGAAGATACAGAAGCAATTATTATAGAAAAGAAGTCTAAGTTTATTGCAAATGCTTTTTATGTAGAAAGTGAAGAACAAGTGGTTCAAATATTAAATAAAATACATAAAAAACATTATGAAGCGAAACATCATTGCTATGCATATAGAATACAAGATAAAGACAATATCATAAAAAGACAAAGTGATGATGGAGAACCTTCTGGAACAGCAGGAACGCCTATTATGAATATATTAGAAAAAAGGGATTTGACAAATATACTTGTCATAGTAACAAGATATTTCGGAGGGATACTTTTAGGAACAGGAGGACTTTCTAGGGCTTATTCAGAGGCAACTAAAAATGCATTAGATGTAGCTTCTTTGGTAGAAAAAGAAGAAGGATATATTGTAGAAGTTATATTAGATTATAACTATACAGAGGAACTTGAACATTTTTTAAGATATAACAATATAAACATAATAGAAAAACAATATAATGAAAAGGTAAAAATGTTATTAGAGATAAATAAGACAAAATTCGACAAATTATTACAAAAAAAATCAAGTGAAAATTTACAAAAATTGGAAATAAATATTAAAGAAGAAAAATATATAACTAAGTCATAAAATGTCGAAAAGCCACGATTACGGCAATAAAATCGAAAAATAAGAAGACGAAAAAACCAAAAAAATTAAAATAAAAGGTAAAAAACTATTGCCAAATTTTGGAAAATAGAATATAATACCAAAATGTAAAACATTTACAAATTTATTATAAGGAGGATATGAGTGTGAGGGAAAAATTGTCGATTTTGGTGGCAGATGATAATGTAGACTTTGCAAATAATTTAACTAATTACGTTGAAAAAGAAGATGAAATGGAGGTAATCGGAATTGCAAAAGATGGAATAGAAGCAGTTGAAATGATAAAGAATACTAAACCTGATATTGCAATAATTGATGTGATTATGCCTCGTTTAGATGGGTTAGGAGTTTTAGAAAAAATAAATGATTTAGATATGACTAAAAAGCCACTTTCTATTGTACTTTCAGCAGTAGGACAAGATAAGATAACATCAAGAGCACTAGAACTTGGAGCCCAGTACTACATTGTCAAACCATTTGACATCTCTCTTTTAATCAAGAGAATTAAGGAGCTTAAATTCTATAAGCCTACTCGGAATAAAAAATGTAGGAATAAGCAAAGATTTCAAAACTCCATACATTGACATTGTACCAGAAAAGGGAAACGATGGAGAAAATTTAGAAGCTTTAGTTACAAACATGATTCACGAGATAGGAGTGCCTGCACATATTAAAGGATATCAATATTTAAGAGAAGCAATAATGATGGTAGTAAATGATATAGATATAATTAATCAAATAACGAAGCAACTTTATCCAGACATTGCAAAGAAATTTAAGACGACACCAAGTAGAGTGGAACGTGCAATAAGACATGCGATTGAAGTTGCATGGGGAAGAGGACAAGCAGATGTAGTTGAAAGTATATTCGGCTATACAGTATCTGCGACAAAAGGAAAACCAACGAATAGTGAATTTATAGCAATGATAGCAGATAAGTTAAGATTAGAATTAAAGACTGCATAAAGAAATGCCAAAAGTAAAGAGAACACAAATTGTTAGATAAAAATGTTTAATAATTTGTGTTTTCTTTATATTATAAGATTTTGTAAAATAAGATAATTTATCAAAAAAACTCATATAAAACAAGCATTCACACTTGTTTTTTTTCTATATTCGTTATATAATTAACAATTATATAACGTTACGAGGAGGAAAGTACTTATGAAAGTAGAAAAGGAAGAACTTTTGCATATTGCAAAACTTGCAAATATAAAAATTAGTGAAGACGAAATAGATAATTACTTATTAAATTTGCAAGATATTTTAAACTTTGCAAATGTTGTAAATAAGGCTCCAGTAGAAGGCTTAGGAGAAACAATTGGAACAAATAATAACTATAATGTATTTAGAAAAGATGAAGTAGTAGAATTTGAAGATCAAGAAAGTTTATTACAAAATGCACCTGAAAAGGAACAGCATATGTTTAAAATTCCAAAAGTAATAAATTAAAATAGGAGGAAAAAAGATGGATATCACAGAACTTACAGTGCATGAGTTAAAAGAAAAACTTGATAAATGCGAAATTACATCTGAAGAAATTACTAAAAGTTATTTAAAAAGAATAGATGAAAAAGAATCTGACATAAATGCTTTTGTAACAAGATTAGATGAAGATGCTATAAATAAAGCAAAAGAGATAGATAGTGAAAAAAAAGCTAATAAAAAATTAGGAGAATATGCAGGAATTCCAATAGGAATAAAAGATAATATGTGTACAAAAGGAATAAAGACTACATGCTCTTCAAAAATGTTAGAAAATTTCATATCGCCTTATGATGGCACAGTTGTTAATAAATTATTAAATGAAGAAAATATGATAAACTTAGGCAAACTTAATATGGACGAGTTTGCTATGGGAAGTTCAACTGAAAACTCATATTTTAAGAAAACAAGAAATCCTTGGGATATAGAAAGAGTACCAGGAGGATCATCAGGAGGATCTGCTGCCGCAGTTGCTGCAAATATGGTACCTTGGGCACTCGGCTCTGATACAGGAGGAAGTATTCGCCAACCTGCATCTCTTTGTGGTGTAGTTGGATTAAAACCAACTTATGGACTAGTTTCAAGATATGGCTTAGTTGCATTTGCTTCATCTCTTGACCAGATAGGACCTATTACAAAAGATGTAAGAGATAGTGCAATTTTACTTTCATTAATTGCAGGAAAAGATGAAAAAGATACAACATCTGTTGATATTCCTAAAAAAGATTATACCTTATCTTTAAAAAATGATGTAAAAGGTTTAAAAATAGGAGTACCAAAAGAATTCTTTGGAGATGGTATAAATAAAGAAGTAAAAGATGTTTTATATAAAGCAATAGAAAAATATAGAGAACTTGGTGCAATTGTTGAGGAAACTTCTTTGAACATCGCAGAATATGCACTTGCAGCTTACTATATAATTGCCTGTGCAGAAGCAAGCTCAAACCTTGGAAGATTTGATGGTATAAGGTATGGATATAGAACTAAAAATTATGAAACATTAAAAGATATATTTGTAAATTCAAGAAGTGAAGGTTTTGGAGCAGAGGTAAAAAGAAGAATAATACTTGGAACTTACGTATTAAGTTCTGGATATTATGATGCGTATTATAAAAAAGCACAACAAGTAAGGACATTAGTAAAAAATGAATTTGCTAAGAATCTAAAAAAATATGATATTCTTCTTACTCCTACATCACCAATAACAGCATTTAAACTTGGAGAAAAATCTGAAAATCCATTAGAGATGTATTTATCAGATATATGTACAGTTTCTGTAAATGTAGCAGGACTTCCTCGGAATTTCAATTCCTTGCGGATTAGATAAAAATGGTATGCCTGTTGGAATGCAATTAATTGGAAACTATTTTGAAGAAGGAACAATTCTTAATGCAGCTTATACTTATGAAAATGCAGTGCATTTTAGAGAAAATCATAAACCTACATTTAAAGGAGGTAACAATTAGATGTCAAGAGATGATTATGAAGTAGTTATAGGGCTTGAAGTACACGCAGAATTATCTACAAAAACAAAAATATTTTGCTCATGCAAAACAGAATTTGGTGGAGAACCAAACACACATTGTTGCCCAGTTTGTATGGCAATGCCAGGAGCATTACCTGTTTTAAATGAGAAGGTGCTAGAATATGCAGTTAAAGCAGGACTTGCTATGAACTGCACAATATCAAGAGATAGCAAAAATGATAGAAAGAATTACTTTTATCCTGACCTTCCAAAGTCATATCAGATATCACAGTTTGATAAACCACTTTGTGAACATGGATATGTAGAAATTGTAAAACCAGATGGAGAAAAGAAAAAAATAGGAATTACAAGAATCCATATAGAGGAAGATGCAGGAAAATTAAATCATGACGATTATGGCAGAGGAAGTTTAGTAGACTTAAATAGAGCAGGAGTTCCATTAATTGAGATAGTTTCTGAGCCAGATATGCGTTCAGTGGAAGAAGCGGACATATATTTAAAGAAGGTAAAATCAATACTTGAATATATAGAAGTATCAGACTGTAAAATGCAAGAAGGTTCTTTAAGAGCAGATGTAAATATATCTGTAAGGAAAAAAGGCCAAAAAGAATTCGGCACTAGAACAGAAATGAAAAATATGAACTCATTTAAATCTATTTCAAGAGCACTTGAATATGAAATAGAAAGACAAATAGATGTTATAGAAAATGGTGGAATAATAGAGCAAGAGACATTGAGATGGGATGAGGTTTCTGGAAAGACATTTTCTATGAGAGATAAAGAGGATGCACACGATTATAGATATTTTCCAGAACCAGACTTAGTACCAATAAGGCTTTCGGAAGAATATATAGAAAATATCAGAAAAAATCTTCCAGAACTACCTGAAACAAGAAAACAAAGATATTTAAGTGAATATAAACTTACAGAAAAAGAAGCAAATACATTAACAGCATCAAAATATTTATCAGATTTCTTTGAAAAAGGAGTAAAGATTTCTAATAATCCAAAGGCAGTATGTAACTGGTTATTATCAGATGTAGCAAGAATTTTAAATGAAAAAGAATTTGAACCAGAAGATATACCTTTTACACCAGAAGATTTAGCAGAATTAATTGGATTAATAGATAAAGGTACAATAAGTAGCAAAATTGCAAAAGATGTACTTGAAGAAATGTTTGAAAGCTCAAAGAGTCCAAGCAAAATTATAGAAGAAAAAGGTTGGATACAAATATCTGATGAAAGTGCTATAAAAGAAATTGTTTTGAAAATAATAAGCGAAAATCCTCAGTCTGTTTCAGATTTTAAAAATGGAAAAGATAGAGCATTAGGATTTTTAGTTGGACAAGCAATGAAAGAGACAAAGGGAAAGGCTAATCCTCAGATGTTAAATACAATGTTTAAAGAATTAATGTAAAATAAAAGCACACTCTTAGAGTTATAAAATAAACCCTAAGAGTGTGCTTTTGCTTTATGATTTTTTTTGAACTTCATCATCTGGTATGTACTCTAAAAGTTCGGAAACTTCACAATCTAGGGCTTTACAAATATTATTAATTTGACTAATTTCTATACGTTTTGTTTCTTCGTAATACATTTTTGAAACAGTTGCAGGTCTGATATTAGCAAGCCTAGATAAAGTCTTTTGATTCATCTTATGTTTTCCGAGTAAATCAGAAAGTTTAATTCTAATCATAAATTGCCCCCATTTCTATAAATAAATTTATGAAAATATATTATTTGTTGTATTTTATCATTTTATGCATTAAAATTACAGAAGAAGCAAGAAATATAACGATAGTCGTAATAAAAAGCAACTTTTAAGTAAATTTAGTGCAACTAATGGGTAAAATATAATTAAAAAGTAAATAAAATATGTAGAATAAATAAAACAAAATTATCCAATAATATAAATAAATGTATTTTATGCAGTTTTTCTGAGAGGATGAAAATATAATGCTTAAAAAAATAATTATTGGAATATTTGCTGGAATTATTACTGGTCTTTTTGGTTCAGGAGGGCGGTATGATACTTGTTCCAGCTTTTACTTTTTTACTTAGTTTAGATGAGAAAAAAGCAAGAGCAACTTCAATAGTATGCATACTTCCAATGGTTTGTGCAAGCTCGATTTTTTATTTTAACTCATCATATATAGAACTTAGAACTAGCATAATGTGTGCTATTCGGTGGAATTATTCGGAGGATTTATAGGTGCAAAACTTTTAAATAAACTTTCAGATAAATATTTAAAAATTTTTTTCACAGCTTTTTTGATTTATGTAGCAATTAGGCTTATTATTCAAGGAGCTAGCAGTTAAGTTTTTTTTGGGAGGTAGATATGCTAAATATAATTATTGGAATAATTTCTGGAATAGTGTCAGGAATGGGAATGCGGTGGTGGAACAATACTAATACTTTGTTTAGCACTATTTCTTGGAAAAGATCAACACATAGCACAAGGTGCAAATCTTGTATTTTTTGTACCAACTTCGATAGTTTCGACAATTATAAATATAAGGCAAAAATTAGTAGATTGGAAAACAGGAATAACGGTTTCAATTTTTGGAGTGATAGGAGCAATTATTGGTGCAAATGTTTCAGTAAATTTAGATACAAATAGATTAAAGCTATATTTTGGTATATTTTTATTATGCATTGCTGCATTTGAAATTTATTCTATTTTTTTGAAAAAAGAAAAAGCAAAATAAGTATAGAATTATCCAAAAAAGTTATAATAATATTAATAAATTTTTATTAGGAAGGAATGTGAAATTTATGAAATTTGTAAAAGGTATGGTTATCGGAACTATGGTATCAGCAGGAATTGCTCTTATGTATATGGAAAGCACGAATAGAACTAAAAAAACAATAATGAAAAAAGGAAAACAGATGGCTAAAAAAATGGGCATAGTATAATCACATAAAATAAAAATGTAGAATAGACTAATGTATATGAGGTGACTAAAATATGATAGACTTTATACTTAATACATTAGTCTATATACTTGCAATTTACGGGCTATTAGAGATTATAAAAACTATTATGTACATAATGAATTATACAAATTTAAGTGAAGATCGGAATATATATAATAATTGCTACAAAGAATCAAGGAAAGAGAATAGAAGGTGTACTTCGTTCGATTTTGTTTAAGATTATGTATGGAAAAGAAGAGATTATAAAAAAGGTAATATTAACTGATTTGGATTCTAAAGATGATACATTAAAGCATCTAAAAAATTTTAAGAAAGAAAATGACTATGTAGAGGTATCAAAATGGAGAGAATGTAAAGAAATAATAGATATGATAGATGACACGTAACAATATAATGAACATATTAAAAATATTATTGATATAAATATTTACTTGTGCTAAAATATATTTGTTAATTAATCAAGGAAAAGGAGAAAATGCCTTATGAATTATTTTAGCAAAAGCATAGAAGATGTAGAAAAAGAATTTGAGACAGATATAAAAAATGGTTTAAATAACGAAAATGTTAAGGAAAAAATAGAAAAATACGGATTTAATGAATTAGAGAGTAAGAAAAAAGAAAGCATTTTTGTTAAATTTTTAAAACAATTCAAAGATTTTATGATAATAATTTTGATAATAGCAGCAATTGTTTCTGCATTTATTGGTGTACAAGAAGGAGAGGGCTTTACAGATTCAATTATAATAATGGTTGTTGTAATAGTAAATGCAGTAATAGGGGTAATACAAGAAAATAAGGCTGAAAAATCGCTAGAAGCACTCCAAAAATTAAGTGCCTATGCTACAAAAGCTGTAAGAAATGGACAAGTCGAAGTGATTCCATCAAAAGATGTAGTACCAGGAGATATAGTTATTTTAGAAACAGGAGACTATGTTCCAGCAGATATTAGATTAGTAGAGGCTGTAAATTTAAAAATACAAGAATCAGCTCTTACTGGTGAATCAGTTCCAATAGAAAAGAATACAGAAAAAATAGATGACGAAACAATAGGAATTGGAGATAGGACAAACATTGCCTTTTCTTCAAGTATGGTAACTTATGGAAGAGGAAAAGGAATAGTAATAGGAACAGGAATGAATACAGAAGTTGGAAAAATTGCAGGTATGCTAAATGAAGTAGAAGAAGAGGAAACGCCACTTCAAAAAAGATTAAATGGTTTAGGAAAAACCTTAGGAATTGCTTGCCTTGTAATTTGTGCAGTTATATTTTTGATAGGACTTGTAGAAGGAAAAGAGCCAGTAGATATGTTCATAACTGCTGTTAGTCTTGCAGTTGCAGCAATTCCAGAAGGACTTGCAGCTGTATCTACAATAATTCTTGCAATAGGAATGCAAAGAATGGTAAAATGCAATGCTATTGTAAAAACATTGCCAGCAGTAGAAACCTTAGGAAGCAGTACAGTTATTTGTTCAGATAAAACTGGAACACTTACACAAAATAAAATGACAGTTAAAAAGATATTCTATAACTCAAATTTGTATGATTTAGATAATGCACCTAAAAATAATGTCTTAGACAAAATAGTATATGCAAATATGCTTTGCAATGACACAAAAATAAATAATGAAAATGAACTAAGTGGAGATCCAACAGAAACAGCTTTAATAGATATGGGACTTAAATTACAATACGGAAAAGGGTTAATAAAAGAAAATATTAGAGTAAAAGAATTGCCATTTGATTCAGAAAGAAAATTAATGACAACTGTAAACAAGGTTGGTGACCAATATATAGCATATACAAAAGGCGGAGTTGATGAGCTTTTAGAAAGATGTACATATTATGAAATGGAAGATGGAATTCATAATAATTTAGATGAATATAAAGCAGAAATATATAAGAAAAATCAAGAGATGGCAGAGAGCGCTCTTAGAGTTTTAGCATGTGGATATAAAGTTTTAGACAAAGAACCAACAGATGAAGAAATGAAAGAGATAGAGAACAATCTAATCTATCTTGGAATGTGTGGTATGATTGATCCACCAAGAGAAGAAGTAAAAGCAGCTGTTCAAAAATGTAAGACCGCCGGAATAAAAACAGTAATGATTACTGGTGACCATAAAATAACAGCAATTGCAATAGCAAAAGAACTTGGAATATTAGAAAATGAAGATGAAGCATTGACAGGAAAAGAATTAGACAATATTTCAGACGAAGAACTTACAAAAAATATAAGGAAATATAGTGTTTATGCTAGGGTTTCACCAGAGCATAAAGTAAGGATAGTAAAAGCTTGGAAGGCAAATGGAGAGATAGTATCAATGACAGGTGACGGAGTAAATGATGCACCTGCATTAAAGACAGCAGATATAGGCTGTGCAATGGGAAAGGTAGGCACAGATGTTGCAAAAGAAGCAGCAGATGTAATTTTGACAGACGATAACTTTGCAAGTATAGTAACAGCAGTAGAAGAAGGAAGAAGAATTTATGATAACATTTTAAAAGTTATACAATTTTTATTAGCAAGTAATATCGGAGAAATTATTGTATTATTCTTTGCAATATTACTTGCACCAGTCTTTGCAAATTGGTTTAATATAGCTAATGTAGGAAGTTTAACGCCACTTCTTGCAATTCACATACTTTGGGTAAACTTAGTTACAGACTCACTTCCAGCTTTGGCATTAGCAGTAGATCCAGCAGAAAAAAATATAATGAATAGAAAACCAAGAGATAATTCAAAAGGAATTTTCACATCAGGAATGGTATATAGAGTAGTTTATCAAGGATTATTAATTGGAATCATTACATTAATAGCATTTGGAATTGGACTTGGCTCAACACAAGGATTACCAGAAGAACATAGAATAGAAGTAGCACAAACGATGGCATTTACAGTGCTTTCATTATCAGAACTTATACACATATTTAATATCAGGAATAACAAAGAATCAATATTTAAAACAGGAATATTTAATAACTCAAAATTAATTATGGCAGATATAATATGTATAGCCTTAGTTCTTATAATATTATTCGTGCCAGGATTAAGACAAGTATTTAGCTTAACAGAATTACCAAAAGAAAATATTTTGGAAATAATTGCTTTGGTAATTTCTCCTATAATAGTAGTTGAAGTATTAAAATTATTAAAATTAAATACACTAAAAAACGAGGAGTAAATAACAATGAAAATAATCGGGGAAGATGAGGAAATTGATCTTAATTTGAATTTTGACAGAAAAAAATTTGCAAAGAAAATGCTCATTTTTGGAACTATCGCAATAGTTGTAATAGTAGCATCTTCAATAGCAGGAATACATGTTGCAAAATCATATAACAAGCATTTGATTTCAGAATATTACGGAAATGAGATGGAAGAAAATAGAAACAGTATAGAAAATAATAACACAAGAAATATACAAGGAGTGAGAGAAGAAAATAATTTAGCAGAAGAAAGCATAAAAGAAAATATAGCACAGAATCAAAAAGAAAGTCCAGAGGAAAGGGAAAGGAAAAAACAAGATCAAGAACAAGAGGAAAAATTAAAAGTTCCTGTGTATTCAGGTGAAGCACAAAAAAGAGTAAATGATATATATAATTCAAACGATGGAGAAAAAATTGCATATTTAACTTTTGATGATGGACCTTCTTCAAAAATAACTCCACAGATTTTGAAAATACTAGAAGAAGAAAACGTTAAAGCAACATTTTTTGTACTTGGAAATATGGCAGAAAAAAATCCAGACATTCTTAAACAAGAGTATGAAGCAGGACATTATATAGCAAACCACGGATATTCGCATGATTATAGTAAAATATATGTTTCAGAAAATTCAGTATTAGATGAATATAATCGTACAGAAAATATAATAAAAAGTATAATAGGAAATGAAAACTATTCAAGCCATCTTTTCCGTTTTCCAGGTGGAAGCCAAGGTGGAAAACATGCTAGTTTAAAAAATTCAGCTAAAACTTTGCTTGAAAAAAATAATGTGGCATATATAAATTGGAACTGCTTGACAAATGATGCAGTTGGAAAACCAACAAAAGAAAGTATAGTTGCAGATTTAAAGAAAACATCAAACGGAAAAGATAAAATTGTTGTATTAATGCACGATACAAACGCAAAACAATTGACAGTAGATACATTAAAAGAAAATATAGCATATTTAAGAAATGAGGGCTATATATTTAAAAATTTTTATGATATAATGTATTAAATTTGAAAGGAGAGATATATATGGGATTAGTAACTACTAAGGAAATGTTTGAAAAATCTATTAGGGAGCACTTTGCAATTGGAGCATTTAATGTAAATAATATGGAGATCGTACAAGGAGTTTTGGATGCGGCAAAAGAAGAAAATTCACCAGTAATTTTGCAAGCATCATCAAGTGCAATAAAATATGCTAGAATAAATTATTTAATGAAAATGGTTGAAGCAGGAATAGAAGAAACTGATGTACCTGTCGCTTTACACCTAGATCACGGACCAGATTTTGAAACTTGCAAAATGTGCATAGATGCAGGATTTACATCTGTTATGATAGATGGTTCAAAATATGATTTTGAAGAAAATGTAGCTTTAACAAAAAAAGTTGTAGACTATGCTCACGAAAGAGGAGTAGTTGTAGAAGCAGAGCTTGGAAAACTTGCAGGAATAGAAGATGATGTAAATGTTTCATCATCAGATGCTATGTTTACAGATCCAGATCAAGCCAAAGAATTTGTAGAAAGAACAGGATGTGATTCACTAGCAATAGCTATTGGAACAAGTCACGGAGCATATAAATTTAAAGGAGATGCAAAACTCAGATTTGACATTTTACAAAAGGTAAAAGAAAAATTACCAAACACACCTATAGTTTTACACGGTGCATCTACTGTAATACCAGAACTTGTAGAAACCTGCAATAAATATGGTGGAAATATACCAGGAGCAAAAGGTGTACCAGATGAAATGCTAAGAGAGGCAAGCCAAAGTGGTGTTTCAAAGATAAATGTAGATACAGATTTAAGACTTGCTATGACATCAGAAATAAGAAAAGTATTTGCAGAAGAACCAGAAGCATTTGACCCAAGGAAATATTTAACTCCTGCAAGGGAAAAAATAAAAGAAACAGTTAAGCATAAAATGAGAGATGTATTTTTATCAAGCGGAAAAGCATAGAAAAAAGGAAGATAAAATGGAAAAAGAAAAGATAAAAGGAATAATTGAAGCAATATTATTTGCAAGTGCAAGAATTGTAAGTTTAGATGAATTAGTTTTAAGTCTAGAATTAGATAAGGACGAGATTTCTAAAATAATTGAAGAAATGAAGGAAGAATATAAAAAAGATAATCGTGGTATAGAGCTTATAAGCATCAATAATGGATATACACTTGCAAGCAAAAAAGAATTGCACGAATATATTTATCCAATTGTAGATAAAAGAGTAAAACCAAATTTATCACAGGCAGCTCTTGAAGTACTTGCAATAATTGCATATAATCCAAGAATTTCTAGAGCAGAAATAGAAAATATAAGAGGAGTAAATTCTGACGCTTCTCTATATAGGTTAATGGAGCATAATTTAGTACAAGAAGCAGGAAAGCTTGATCTTCCTGGAAAGCCAATGTCATATGAGGTAACAGAAGAATTTCTAAAAAAGTTTGGACTAAATACTTTAAAAGATTTGCCAGAGCTTCCTAAGTATAAAGTAGATGAAAATCAGCAAATTGTGATAGATGATTTAATTAAAGATGATGAGCAAACTGAAGATATGCAAAAAAACGTATAAAAAAGGTTTAAATTTTAATAAAGTTGCAAAAAAAGCAGAAATATGCTAAAATACAAATGCAAAAATATTAGGAGAGAAAAAGTGGAAATATTACAATTAATAGTTTTATTAATTTTTATAATAATATCTTTAATTATATTTGCAGTAATGCAAATAAGAAGTGCTGGGATGAAAATAAAAGATTTTGTAGACTTCATACAGGCAAACCAAGTGTTAGATAGTCTTTACGAAGTGTCAAAAAAGTATGAAAAGATGTCACAAAATCAGCAGATAGTGTTTTTGATGGAAGCGGAAAAAGTATTCTCAGCATTTGATAAAGTTCCAGATATGTTATGGGAAGATGAATATCAGAAATATTCAAAAATACTTGATATATACAAAAATATCAAAATGGTTAGATGGAACGAAAAGTAAACATAAAATCATATAATAGTATTATTACTTTTAACAGGAGGCAATGATATGGAAAATATAATTGCGATTGTAATGGCAGCCGGAAAAGGTACCAGGATGAAAACAAACAAATCAAAAGTTGTACATAAGATATATGGAAAAGAACTAATTGCAAGAGTTGTTGAAACAGTTCAAAAATCAGGAATTAATGATATTATCGCTGTTGTAGGACATAAAAGAGATGATGTCCAAAATGTATTAGGAGACAGTGTAAAATATGCATATCAAGAAGAACTACTTGGAACAGGTCATACAGCTATGCAAGCAATTCCTTACCTAAAAGGTAAAAAAGGAAAAGTAGTAGTATTATATGGAGATGTTCCACTTGTAAGACCAGAAACAATCAAAAAACTTATTGCAAAAAGCATTGCAGAAAAAGAGAGTGCAACTATTTTAACTGCTTTATACAATAATCCAACAGGATATGGCAGAGTAGTAAGAGATGCATCAGGAAATGTAAAAGCAATAGTTGAAGAAAAAGATGCAACTGACGAAGAAAAAGCAATAACAGAAATAAATGGTGGAATATATTGTTTTGATATAGAAGAACTTATACTTGCATTAGAAAAAATAACTAGAAATAATGCCCAAGGAGAATATTATCTTACAGATGTAATAAAGATAATGAATGAAAAAGGATTAAAAACAGGTGCAATTATTGTAGAAGATAATACAGAAATACTTGGAGTAAATGATAGAGCACAACTTGAAATGCTAACAAGAATACTTAGAATTAGAATAAATCAGGCACATTTAGAAAATGGTGTAACAATAGAGGATATTAATAACACATATATATATGATGATGTAGAAATAGGAATGGACACAGTCATACATCCAAATACTACAATAAAATCAGGAGTAAAAATTGGAGAAAACTGTGAGATAGGTCCAAATGCATATATAAGAGAAGGATGCGAACTTGCTAATAATGTAAAAATAGGAAGTTTTGTTGAAATAAAGAAAGCAAAAATTGGAGAAGGAACGAAAGTACCACATCTATCATATATGGGAGATTGTGAGATTGGAAGTAAGACTAATATAGGCTGTGGAACAATTACTTGTAACTATGATGGATTTAAAAAGAGCAAAACTATTATAGGAAATAATGCATTTATTGGTTCAAATGTAAACTTTATAGCACCTGTAACAATCGGAGATAATGTACTTGTTGCTGCAGGTTCTACAATAACAGACGACGTTCCAAAAGATAGTTTAAGTATAGCAAGACAAAGACAGATAAATAAAGAAGGATGGAATAAGAAATAAAGTGGTATACTAATAATTAATTATTGTGGAGGTATATGATATGACGACAAAAATTTATTCAATTGAAGATATTAAACAAATGCTCAATGAAATATTAACAAATACAGAAGTAGAAAAGGCAATTTTGTTTGGTTCATATGCAAAAAATACTCCAACAACATACAGTGATATAGATATATTAATAGATAGTAATGGAAAAATCAAAGGTTTAAAATTTTTTGCAATTATTGATATGATTAGAGAAAAATTTAATAAGGATGTAGATGTAATAGAAAAATCTGAGATTAATAAAAATTCAAAAATAGAAAAAGAAATAGAAAAAACAGGAGTTGTTGTATATGAAAAATAAAGAAAAAATTTAAAATTTAATAAAAAAGGGAGCAAGGTAATTTATACTTTGCTCCTTTTTCTTATATCCCGAGAATCTTTTTAGCCCTCTCTACATCATCATTTGTTGCAGGAGGAATATCACTTAATGGATATTCAAGATTTAAGTTTTCCCATTTAAATTTACCTAAGTTATGATATGGAAGAATTTCAACCTTTTCTACTGATTTTAGAGTAGATACAAATTCCTTTAATTTCAATAAATCATTTTTATTGTCGGTTAGGCTAGGTACTAAAACTTGTCTTATCCACATTGGCTTATTTATGCTACTTAAATATCGTGCAAATTCAAGTTCTAATTCATTTGAGACTCCAACCAATTCTTTAGATTTAGATGGAACAATATGTTTAATATCAAGCAAAAATAAATCAGTTAAATCAATTAATTTTTTTAAATTATCTGTTATACGAAACATACCGGATGTATCTATCGCAGTATGTATGTTATATCTCTTTAATTCTGTAAAAAGAGATATAAGAGAGCTGGTTTGGAGTAAAGGTTCTCCACCAGAAACTGTAACACCTCCGCCGGAAGGCTTAATATAGTTTTGGTATTTAAGTATTTTATCTACAATTTCATCTATTGGGATAAGCATACCTTCATTTACATCCCAAGAATCTCTATTTTGACAATATTTACATCTCAAAGTACAACCTTGAAGGAATATAACATATCTAATACCGGGACCATCTACTGTTCCAAAACTTTCAAAAGAGTGTACTCTTAAAAAATTATTTTCCAAAGCAAACCTCCAAATAAACATTTATTTCCAAAGTACAAGAAGTAATGAGTTTAAAAATTTAAATTTACATTCTTTCGCTATGATAAACTGTTTATTCATAGAAATTATAAAATTACAACATAAGCTCATTACGCTTTGTAAGTTTTTCTAAACGAAAAACTACGCTCCATTCCCATATGCTGTAATTAAATAATTTCTAATTCATAAAAGTTTAAACTCGCTCACTCATTTAATTTTAATTTTTAAACCTTCTAAATCCCCTGTGTTTGGCTAATTTACTATACTTTTTTAAATTCTTTCATGAATAGTCCTATTGATTACATCTAACTGTTGTTCACGAGTAAGCTTTACAAAATTAACCGCATATCCAGAAACTCTAATAGTAAGTTGTGGATACTTTTCAGGATGATTCATAGCATCAATTAAAAGAGATCTATCAAATACATTTACATTGATATGATGTCCATCTTGCATAAAGAATCCATCAAGCATACTAATTAGATTATTAACTTTTGATATATCATCTTTTCCAAGTGTATTAGGACTAATTGAAAAAGTGTATGAAATTCCATCTTCTGCATATTCATAAGGAAGTTTTGCAATGGTATTCATGACAGCCAAAGCACCATTTGTATCTCTTCCATGAAGTGGATTTGCACCAGGACCAAATGGTTCTCCTGCTTTTCTTCCATCAGGAGTGTTTCCAGTTGCTTTACCATAGACAACATTTGAAGTTATAGTTAGGACAGATAGTGTGTGCTTAGAATGTTTGTAAGTAGTATGTTTTTTTATTTTTCCCATAAATCTTTTAATAATATCAACTGCGATGCTATCTACTCTATCGTCATCATTACCATATTTAGGAAAGTCTCCTTCAACTTCATAATCAGTAGCAAGTCCAGTCTCATCACGAATGACCTTAACTTTTGCATATTTTATTGCAGATAAAGAATCTGCAACAACTGAAAGACCTGCAATACCAGTTGCCATTGTTCTTAAAATATCCTCATCATGAAGTGCCATTTCGATTGCTTCATAAGAATATTTATCATGCATATAATGTATGGCGTTTAATGCTTTAATATATATTTTTGCAACATAATCCATCATTGTATCAAACTTGTCCATAACTTCGTCAAAGTCTAAGTATTCAGAAGTTATTGGAGCAAATTTTGTAGTTACTTGTTTGCCAGAAAGCTCATCTCTACCTCCGTTGATAGCATAAAGAAGTGTTTTAGCAAGGTTAGCACGAGCTCCGAAAAATTGCATTTGCTTTCCGATACGCATGGCAGATACACAACAAGCTATACCATAATCATCTCCCCAAAATCTTCTCATTAAATCGTCATTTTCATATTGTATAGAAGATGTTTTTATTGAAAGACTAGTGGTATATTCTTTAAAACCTCTTGGTAATCTTACAGACCAAAGAATAGTCAAATTTGGTTCAGGTGCAGGACCTAAATTTTCAAGAGTATGCAAAATTCTAAAAGAATTTTTTGTAACTAAGGTTCTTCCATCAATTCCCATACCACCAATGCTTTCTGTAACCCAAACTGGATCACCACTAAATAGTTCGTTATATTCAGGAGTTCTCAAAAATCTAACCATTCTAAGTTTCATAACAAAATGGTCAATAATCTCTTGCGCTTCTTCTTCAGAAATGACATTATTATTTAAATCTCTTTCAAAATATATATCTAAGAAAGTAGAAATTCTACCAAGGCTCATTGCAGCACCATTTTGGTCTTTTATTGCTGCAAGATATCCGAAATATAGCCACTGAGTTGCTTCTTTTGCATTAGATGCAGGAGCAGATATATCAAATCCATATTTTTTTGCCATGATTTTTAGATTTTCTAATGCCTTTATTTGTTCTGCAACTTCTTCTCTTTCACGAATAAGCTCTTCTGTAAAGCTATCTCTATCTAACAACTCCATAGCATGTTTTTTTTCTTCGATTAAAAAATCTACGCCATAAAGTGCAACTCGTCTGTAATCTCCAATTATCCTTCCACGACCATATCCATCAGGTAAGCCAGTAAGAAGATGTGAACTTCTAGCAGCTCTAACATCTGGGGTATAAACCTCAAAGACGCCATCATTATGCGTTTTTCTAATTCCATTAAAAACTTCGGCAACTGTCTTGTCAATTTCTTTTCCATATGCTTCACATGATTTCTCTACAATTCTAATACCACCAAAAGGCATTATAGCTCTTTTTAATGGACTATCAGTTTGAAAACCAACGATTTGTTCTAAATCTTTATCAAGATATCCTGCATCATGAGAAGTAATAGTAGAAACTGTCTTTGTATCGATATCTAGAACTCCACCATTTGATGCTTTTTCTTTTTCAAATAAATCTAAAACCTCATTCCATAATCTTTTTGTCTTTTCCGTAGGACCTACTAAAAATTCTGAATTTCCTTCGTAAGGAGTATAATTTTCTTGTATGAAATCTCTTACATTAATTTCATTTTGCCATTTTCCTATCTTAAAACCATTCCAACCATCAAATTTCATATATAACCTCCATTTATATATTTTTTCCAAAAGATATTGTACAATAGTATTTTAAGTATGTCAATGAAAATAGTATGTGCACAAAAGTTAAAAATAAAACATAAGTTGTAAAAAGACTTATAAATTGGTACGATTTTAAACAATATATTACAAATAGCAGCAAAAAATACTAAAAATATAAAAGTTTTTGCTTATTTTAGCAAAAACTTGACAATAATAAAAATAAGTATTATAATTATATTGGTGATGAAATATGGATACAAAAACAATATACAGAGAGGAATATATAAAAAGATTAAATTTATACAAAGATAAAAATATCATAAAAGTACTCACAGGAATAAGGCGTTCAGGAAAATCAACAATACTTAAACAATTTATGGATGAACTTATAAAATCAGGAGTTTCGAAGAAAAATATTATATTTATAAACTTTGAAGATAATAGCAATAAAGAATTATTAGATTACCAAAAATTGCATGATTACATTATAGATAATACAAACAGCAGAAAAAGAAATTATATATTTTTAGACGAAATACAAAATGTACCAAACTTTCAAAAATGTGTGGACAGTTTATTTTTAAAAGATTATTTAGATATATATATGACAGGTTCAAATTCATATATGTTATCTGGAGAACTTGCAACATATTTAACAGGAAGATATATACAAATTCATATCTTACCATTATCATTTAAAGAATATTTAAGCTATTATGGAAAAGAAGATGAATTAAAGAAATATAATGAATATGCATTATATGGGGGATTTCCATATTTAATAAATCTTGAAAGCGAAGAGGAGAAAACACAATATCTAGATAGTATATATAATACAGTTATAATAAAAGATGTAATAAATAGAAAAAAAATAAATGATCCACTTATATTAGAAAGTATTTGTAGATTTTTATTTGATAATATTGGCTCTAACATTTCTTCTAAAAAAATAAGTGATACTTTGGCATCTAATGGAAGAAAAAATTCTGTACACACCATAGAAGAATACTTAAATGCGCTTATAGAAAGCTATATATTGTATAAAGTAAATAGGTTTGATATAAAAGGTAAACAGCTTTTAAAAACACAAGAGAAATATTATTTGTCTGATTTAGGTTTAAGAACATATCTGCTAGGAAAGAACTATTCAAGAGACTTAGGACATATTTTAGAGAATATAATATTTTTAGAATTAAAACGAAGAAATTATAGAATCTATGTAGGAAAAAATGATACTAATGAAGTAGATTTTGTAGTTGAAACAAATGATGACTATATATATATACAAGTAGCTTTGTCAGTTAGAGATGAAGCAACACTTTCAAGAGAATTAAAACCTTTACAAACAATTCCAGATCATTATAGAAAATATCTAATCACATTGGATTATGATACAAATAATTATAACGGAATAAAACAAATAAGTGCACTTGATTTTTTAACACGGAAGATGTGAGTTGTAGATTAGAATTAAAAATAGATATAAAATTAACAATTAGTTACAATTAATAGCCAAAGAATTATTACAAAAGCATTAAGAATATATTACAAATCAATTACTTCTATTGACCGAAGTAAAAAAATAAGCTAAAATAAATTTAAATTAACTTTCAAGTTAAGCAAAATAATAAAAAACAAAGGAGAAAACGAAAGATGGCAAGAAACGCTAGAACCCTAGAGGCTCTACACACACACACACACCAGATTGTTGAGCAATTAGAATTTAGCAAACAATAAAAGATA
>CANRFH010000010.1 GCA_947629835.1 uncultured Clostridia bacterium
GATTCAGAACAAGCTTTTGATAGTATTTTTCTATCATATAATAAAATTCTAAATAGATTTCATTCATTAGGAGTAACTACTAAACATGGAAAAGAAATAAAGCATGTGGATTTAAGAAAAGCTATAGATGCTATGCTAAAAAAACATCCAACTTGTAGATGGAGAAGTGAAAAAATTAGAAGTAGAAAATATTTTGTTTTAGTTGAAGGATATGCATGGCTAAATCAAGTGTATTTTCAAAAGGAAAAATCTTTTATAGATGCTGATGTAGATTTTTTTGAAAATAGAATTAAACAATATGAAGAATTATTGAAAATAGAACATAAGGAAAACTGGTGGAATGAAGATATGGATATAAAACAATTGTGTAAGTATTTCAATAGAAAAGATATTACTGTTAGAAAAGCAATTAAGAAAATGTGTAATAGTGGTTTTGAAGAATATAAGTTTTTAGTTAATAAAAAAGTTGTAATTTCAAAAGAAGGAGTAGAATGGCTTTGTAAAAATGTATTTAAGCAAAAATATTTGGAATTATTAGAAGAATATAAAATGGAGTTAACAGAGTTATATATCGAAGCAGGTTATCCTTATGATAATTTTTTTCATAAAAATTGAAAAATGTATTGACAACAAAACAAATGTTTGATATAAAAAGTAATAGAAAAAATTTTAATAAATAATTGTCGATTTGTGGTAAAAAAAATGATTTTGTGATATAAAATATAATAAGAAAATTTTAATTAAGAAGTTGGAGATGTGATTTTGGATATAAAAAAAGAAAATGCAGATATAAAGGAGAATGATATACTAAATATTGATTCAATAGTACTTTCAATTTTATTAATTGATAGAACATCAAATAAAAATATTATATGGGCTACGGATAATTACAAAAATAAGGGAATGGGATATGGAGAAAATCAAACCATAGAAATTAATCTTATTACAGGAAAAAATGGAAATATAATTAAACCAAGAATTGAAAAAAACAAAAAAGAGCAACAAGCCAGAGCAAGAGAAAGGGCAGAAGTATTTACACCATCTTGGGTATGTAATGTTCAAAACAATTTAGTTGATGAGGCATGGTTTGGATATAAAGATGTGTTTAATAAAGAAATTAACAATGGATGGAAGACAATTAATGAAAAAGTAAAATTTCCAGATAATAAAAATTGGAAAGAATATATTGAAGATACAAGATTAGAGGTTTCATGTGGAGAGGCCCCATATATTGTTAGTAGATATGATACAGTTACAGGAAAAATTATTCCTACAAAGGATAGAATTGGATTATTAGATAGAAAATTAAGAATAGTATCTGAAAATACTAAAACAAAGGAAGAATGGCTTGAATGGGTAGAAAGAGCTTATAAAAATGTATATGGATATGATTTTCAAGGAGATAATGTCCTAATAGCTAGAGAAAATTTACTATTTACATTAGTTGATTATTATAAAGAAAAATTTAAAGAAGATATAGATAAAGCTACATTAATAATGTTTGCAGAAATAATATCATGGAATATATGGCAAATGGATGGATTAAAATTTGTTATACCTAATTCATGTAAAAATCAGACTATAGAACAAATAAGTTTTTTTGGAAAAGTAATAAAAGGAATAAAGTGTCCGGGGTGTGAAAAAGGAAATAATTTCAAACATAATGGAAAGCAGTGTAAAATAATGGATTGGAAAAAAAATAAAAAAATAAAATATGTTTCACTAATTGGAGGATAATATGGAGTTTGAAAATACATTTGAATATAAGTTAATATATGTTTTTAGAATAAATGATACTGCACATAATGGTGTATTAAAAATAGGTGAAGCAACTGTTCATACCCAAAAAGAATATACTGAACTAGACAATAATTGTACAGAATTGAATCAGGCTGCTAAAGAGAGAATTAATAGTTATACAAACACAGCAGGAATAAAATATGAATTATTACATACTGAAATTGCAGTAAAAAAATATAAAAAAGATGGAGAAGTATATATTAAAGCTTTTTCAGATCATGATGTACACAATGTATTAAGTAAATCTGGAGTAGAATGCAAGAAAATTAATAATACAACAGGAAAAGAGTGGTTTGAAGTAGACCTTGAAACTGCGAAGAATGCAATTAAAGCAGTAAAAGAAAATAGAAAGGCGCTGTCTACGAATCAAATAACAAAAGACAAAAATCCAATAATTTTTAGACCAGAACAAGAAATGGCAATAAAAGAAACCATTAAGCAATTCAATGTTGGTTCAAGTATGCTTTGGAATGCTAAAATGAGATTTGGAAAAACTTTAACAGCTCTACAAGTTGTTAAAGAAATGGAATTAAAAAAAACAATTATAATAACTCATAGACCAGTTGTTGATAATGGATGGTATGAAGATTTTAATAAAATTTTTTATGATAGAGATGATTATCACTATAGTTCAACTGATTATGGTGAAGAAACTAGTGAATTACTAAGAAAAAATGAAAAATTTATTTGCTTTTATTCAATTCAAGATTTAAGAGGATCAAAAAGAGTTGGGGGAAATTTTGACAAAAACAATGAAATATTCGATACTGATTGGGATTTAGTAGTAGTAGATGAAGCACATGAGGGTACAACAACAGCATTAGGAGATAAAGTTATAAAGGAAATTGTAAAGCAAGGTAATGGATATGACACAAAATTTTTAGCACTTTCAGGAACACCGTTTAACATTTTAAATGAATTTGATAAAAACATCTATACTTGGGATTATGTTATGGAACAAAAAGCTAAACAGGAATGGGATAAGATAAATTTTGGCGATTCAAATCCATATGAGGGATTACCTGAATTAAAGATATATACATATGATTTGGGAAAGATAATTAATTCAAAAGAATATGTTGAGTTAGAAGACAAGGCGTTTAATTTTAGAGAGTTTTTTAGAGTTTGGAAAGGAAATAAAGAACAAGATAAAAAGGAAATGCCATCAGATGTTAGCATTGGAGATTTTTATCATTTACAGGATGTAAAAAGTTTTTTAGATTTAATAACAAAGAAAGATGAAAGTACGATGTATCCATATTCTACTGAAAAAAATAGAGAGTTATTTAAGCACTCATTATGGATGGTACCTGGTGTAAACGAAGCTAAAGCATTAAGCAAATTATTGAAAAAACATTCTGTATTTGGTTCAAATAAATTTAGGATAGTAAATGTGGCAGGAGTAGGTGATGAAGAAGAAGAGTCAGAAGAAGCACTAAAAAAAGTTAGAAAAGCCATTAAAGAGGCATCATATAATAATGATTATACAATTACAATATCATGTGGAAAATTAACAACAGGTGTTACTATTCCAGAATGGACGGCAGTATTAATGTTATCAGGTTCTTTCTCCACTTCTGCTGCCCAATATCTACAAACAATATTTAGAGTTCAATCTCCAGCTAATATAAATGGCAAGAAAAAAGAATCGTGTTATGTTTTTGACTTTGCACCAGATAGAACTCTAAAGATGGTTGCAGATGCAGTGAAAGTATCCCATAAAGCAGGTAAAGAAAATGATAATGATAGAAAAATTATGGGGGAATTTTTAAATTATTGTCCAGTTATTTCTGTTGAAGGAACACAAATGAAACAATATAGCACAGACCATTTGTTACAACAATTAAAAAGAGCTTATGCAGATAGAGCGGTAAAAAATGGGTTTGATGATATTAATTTATACAATGATCAACTATTAAAATTAGATGAATTAGAGTTACAAGATTTTTTGAAATTAAAAGGGATAATAGGAACGACAAAAGCACAAGCAAAAACAAATGAAATAGATATAAATAGTCAGGGATTTACAGATGAAGAATACGAAGAATTGGAAAGAATAAAGAAAAAGCCACCAAGAGAGAGAACACTAGAAGAAATAAAATTTCAAAAGCAATTACAAGAAAAAAGAAAACAAAAAAATGATGCAATTAGTATATTAAGAGGTGTGTCAATTCGTATTCCATTATTAATTTATGGAGCAGACTTCAAAATAGATGAAGATATTACTATTGAAAAATTAGTAGATAATGTTGATGAGATATCTTGGAAAGAATTTATGCCACCAGAGGTAACAAAAGAATTATTTAGAAAATTTTTAAAATATTATGACAGAGATGTGTTTATTGCTGCAGGAAAAAGAATAAGAAATACAGTAAAAAGTGCAGATGAATTAGAACCAACAGAAAGAATAAAAAAAGTAACAGAATTATTTTCATATTTTAAAAATCCGGATAAAGAAACTGTATTAACACCATGGAGAGTAGTAAATATGCATATGAGCGATTGTATAGGTGGATATGATTTCTTTGATGAAAAACATGAAAATATATTAGAAGAACCAAGATATGTTGAACAAAAAGAAGTAACAAAAAATATTTTTGATAAGGAAAATACTAAAATATTAGAAATCAATTCTAAGACAGGATTGTATCCATTATATGTTACATACAGTATTTATAGAAGGAAATGTAAAAGATATTCAAAAGAAGAGTTAACAATAGATTTAAAGAAAAAATTGTGGTATGATACAGTAACAAATAATATTTTTATTATTTGCAAAACACCAATGGCAAAATATATTACAAAAAGAACATTACTAGGTTATAAGGAAGGAAAAGTAAATGCACACGCATTTAATGATTTGATTAATCAAATTTCAAATAAATCAGGTTCTTTTAAAAATAAAATAATAAGATGTGATTTTTGGGGACAGAAAGGTGGAAAAATGAAGTTTAATGCAATAGTTGGAAATCCTCCATATCAATTAATGGATGGTGGGGGAGATGGAAATAGTGCAGCACCTATATATAATATGTTTATACAACAATCAAAACAATTAAATACTGATTATCTTTCTATGATAGTTCCAGCTAGATGGTATTCAGGTGGAAAAGGATTAGATGATTTTAGAAGTGAAATGCTAAATGATAATCATATAGAAGCTATACATGATTATCCAGAAACATCAGATGTTTTTCCAGGTGTAAATATTAGAGGAGGAATTTGTTATTTCTTATGGGATGCATCATATAATGGTGATTGCAAAGTTTCTAATCATAACAAAGGAAAAGTTAATACAATAAAAAGACCATTATTAGAAGAAAAGGCAGACACATTTATAAGATATAATGAAGCAATCTCAATTTTAAGGAAAGTTCAAAGTTTTAATGAAATTACAATGAACGAAAAGGTTAGCTCAAGAATGCCTTTTGGAATAACTTCTAATTTTAATAAATATTCTACAACAAAAAATGATATAAACAATGTTATTTTGTATAGAAGTGAAAGAGGAAGTAATAGAAATACAAATAAAAAATTCTATATACAAGAAAAATATATAGAAAAAAATAAAATATGGAAAGATAAAATAAAAGTATTGGTTTCAAAGGCTAGCCCAGGAGGAGATGAGTATCCACATCAAATAATTGCTGAACCTATTTTGGCGGAAAAAAATTCTGTTTGTACAGAAACATATTTAATTGTAGATTTTGTAAATTCAGAGGAAGAAGGAAATAATTTAATATCATATATGAAGACAAGATTTTTCAGATTTATGATGGCATTAATAAAAAATACACAAAATATATCTAAAGGAGTATTTGCCTTTGTTCCTGTTCAAGATTTAGCCCAAGAATGGAATGATCAAAAATTATATGCGAAATATAAACTAACAAAAGAAGAGATACAGTTTATTGAGTCTATCATTAAACCGATGTAGAAAAATAAGAGTAAAATAATGAAATAAGTAATTTATGGATTTATTTTGCTTTTTTTATAATAATATATAAGCTTCAAAAATTATGTATGAATGATATTTATAATTAATATATAGAAAAGGAAAATAATATGGTAAAGATAAGAAAAATACAACAAGCAATTATGGATTTAGATGGTGGAGAGTATCAAGAATTAATGAATGATTATTTACATAAAAAATTTAAATATTCTAATATAACTTGTTTAGGAAGTGAAGTGGGAACAAGTAAAACCACAAATGGTACACCTGATACATATGTTGAAATGGATGATGGAAAATATATATTAATAATGTATGGAACAGTAGAAAAACAATCATTTAATAAAATAAAAGATGATATTATCGATGCATACAACAAAGATAAAACATATATAGATGAGAATAAAATTGAAAAAGTTATTTGCTGTTATACATCAAATAATATTAATATAGAACAAAGAGAAAGACTGAAAAATGTATTTGAAAATAAAATTGTTGAACTTATAGGTATTGATGACTTATCATATGATATTGCTCATAATTTTCAATCTATAGCAAAAACATATTTAGATATTTCTATAGATAGTGGGCAATTTTGCAATATAGATGAATTTATAGAAAAGCATGATAAAAACAGTACAAATGCACCAATAAATATTGATTTTATAGATAGAAAAGAAAAAGAAGAAGTTTTAGAATATTTAATGAAAGATGACTTAATTCTTATAATAGGTAAAGCGGGAACAGGGAAAACAAAATTATCAATAGAAGTATGTAAAGAATATATAAGACAAAACAAAGAAGCTAGATGTTTATGTATAAAGAATAATGGTAATGACATATACGAAGATTTAGGAGATTATATAGAAAATGGACAAAACTATTTAATTTTTATAGATGATATTAATGAAATGAATAGAGTAAAATCATTTATGGATTTTATTAAGGACAAGAAAGATAAGTCTAAAATAAAAATATTAGCTACAGTGAGAGATTACTTATTGGATAATGTAATAACAAAATTAAAAGAATATTATACTCCAAATTTATATATACTTGAAAAGATGGATGATGAGCAAATCAAAAAGATACTTGAAGATACATATTCCATTAGAAATCAAAAATATCAAGAAAAAATTTTAGAAGTATCAAATGGAAATCCTAGGTTGGCAGTATTATCAGCTAAGGGAATAATAGATAAAAAAATCACAAATCTAAATAGTGTAATTGATATTTTTCAAAGTTATTATTTTCCTGTAATAAAAGATAATGATTTAAGCGATATTGATATTAAAATTTTATTTTTTATATCTTTACTTGGTCCAATAAATATAGAGGAAGATAATATATTAAAAATGATAAGCAAATTTCAAATTGAAGAAAAAATTTTCATAGAAACAGTAAAAAAATTAAATAAATTAGAATTAGTTGATTATTTTGAAGGAAAAGCTACAAAAACAAGTGATCAAAATTTTAGCAATTATATTGTTTTTAAAGTTTTAATAGAAGATAAAACAATAACATTATCAAAACTAATTGCAAAATTTTACCCTAATTGCATATTGAAAATTATTAATGCAATAAATATGATATATGGAATATTTTATAGTCCTGATGCAGAAAAATACATTGAATCACAGATAAAAGAAATATGGAAAAATGAACCATATTATTCGGATTCTAGATTTTTATATCACTTTTATAATGTTGATAGAATCAAAGCAATTAAAATGATAAAAAAAGAGATTGATGATTGTGATGGAAAAACCTTCGATTTAAAGGAATTTGATTTTCATAGTAAGGAAAACAATCAAAGAATAGATGACAAAAAAATAGAAATATTATCAAATTTTAAATATGGAGAACTTGAAGAGGAAGCAATTGATTTATTAATAGAATATTATAAAAAAAGACCAGATTTAATAATGGATGTCTATTTTGCATTTATACTTAACTTTGGGATTGATGAACATAGTAATCAAAATAGTTTTGCAATTGAATTGAAAATAATTGATAAATTTATGACAGCAATTAACTTGAAAGATAAGTATATGTATAATCTATCATATCTATTAATTAGAATTATAAAAGATTTTTTAAAATATGAAAGACATATAACTAAACAATCAAGGAAAAAGCTAACGATAAATTATATTAGAATTGCTTTAATTGCAAGTGATGAAGTATATAATTTTAGAAAGGTATTATTTGAAACTCTAGGTGCATTGTATAAATATGAAGAATATAAAAAAATGATAGAAGATATATTGCTTGACTACCATATATATCCAGTAGATGAAGATACTAATAAAATATTTAGAAAAGATTTAGAAATTTTAAATATGACATTTTTTAAAAATTGGGAAAATCCAAATTTTATTCAATGTAATATATTAAAAAAATTTGAAAATAAATGTAATAGAATCGGAATTGATATACCAGAGGAGCTTGAAAAATATAAAGAAAATAAGCAATATCTAATTATTCATTCTCTTGAATTAGAACGAGATTTTCATCAAGATTGGAAAAAAGCACAAAAGGATAGGCAAGATAGAGTTATTGATTTAATTAAAGATTATAAAATAGAAGATTTTTCAAATTTATTTGAAATATGCAAAATATGTGAAGAATTTCAAGATAAATTAAAAATGTACAATATTAACAATTCTATTATGGATATATTCAATTATTTAATAGCTGAAAAAAAAGAAGAATTCTTAAATATTTTTAAAGAATATATTAATAAAAATGCTCCATTTATTTTATCTCCTGATATATTAATTATTAATATACTAAAAAAATTTAACAGAGAACATTTATTAAATATATTATATAATGAGGAATATGAAAAAAAAGAAATGTTTTTAAACAGCTTTTATAATGTTATTGAAGATATAAAAAAAGATGATATAGAAAAAATATTTTCATTATTAGAAGAACAAGTTGAACAAGAACAGGTATATATATTAGATATAAAAAACTTATTGAGATACGAGAAAATAATTAAAGGTACTGTAGAAAAATATTGTAAGAGATTATTAGAAATATATAGTAAAAAAACATTTATAATAAGTAAACTTTTCTGCAGTGTGGCGAATGCAGAGCAAAAAGATTTTGATGAAATCATAAATAGTTTCAGCAATATTGAAATATTGGAAGACCTTTATATAATTGGTTCATGTGATTTTATGGATTATAATGGAAAATTTGGAATATCTTTATTAAAAAATAATGATAAGTTTTTATATAAGATAGTAGACAATATGAAAGATTTTGGCAGAAATTTATCTGAATTAGATAATATATTTAATGAAATATGGAAAATGGATAATTATGAGTTTTATATAGATAAAGCTTATTCAGAAATAGAAAAAAAATATTTTAATCATTTTGAAATGGAAAAGATTTTCTATAATGAAGAGAGAGAGGATAAAGATATTTTGATTAGAAAGGAGAAGTGGATAGAAAAATATATTCAAAATAATTATCAATATAATGAGAAGATAGTAAATATTTTCGAGATTATTAATGCATCATTTTCTAGTAAAAGAAAAGAATATATATTACAATTCTTGAAACTGAATAAGTCAATAGAAGATTTTAAAAAAATTCCACTATTTTCTACATTTTCTTCATGGTCTGGTAGTGAAGTACCAGTAATTGAAAAAAAGATAAAATTCTTAGAAGATATAAATAAAAATATAAATGGGTTAGACTATATTGAACATATTGATTATATAAATTCGAGAATTGAAGCATTAAAAAAATATATAACAGATATAAAAATTAGAGAGTATTTGGAAGATTATTTATAAAATTAAAAGTGTGAAAAAGTCAAATTTCACACTTTTTATACATTTAAGTAGATATTTTATACAATATAATTACAAATAATTTTAAAGATGAAAATTTTGCCATTTAAAATTGCACATTTGAGAAATAGTTATTCTCCAAAACATCCACCAATCAGCTGTACTCCATCACAAAACCCGTTCCTATAATACTTTTCATTCCAATAAATAAGATAATCCATAAAATTCTTATCAAGTTCATCTAACTGTTTTTTAACATATTTCTTATTTTGATTAGGAACATTTTTCAAGATTTTTTCGGATATTTCATCAAAACATATACAATATTCTTTATCTTGGGGAGACATCTCACAAAAAGTAGTTTCCTCTCTAAAATCTAACCAATCTTTTAAAATATCATCATTAACTTCTCTTAAATTATTCATAAAATAACCTCCATAAAATTAAAATTTTGTTAAATAAAAATTTGTCACAAGAGTTACAAATCCACGAACATCCGTGTACTATCTATTGGGAAAAAGTTGGGAAAAAACTTCTCAAAAAATGCCCTAAAAATGCACAAACGTTCTACAACTAAAAACTCTTGTAAGTATTAAAATACCAACAAAAACTCTAATTTTCTTAAAAGGTCAAAAAGCCGTAAGCCATCGCTCATAACCCGAAGGTTAAAAGTTCTTAGGCTATCCACTGTAACCAAAGAATAAGAATCTCTCCACATTACTGGGAGGTTCTTATTTCAATCTATCATTTTTAATTTTAATAAGCATTACTTCATGTATTTTTGCTATTTCTATTAAAGAAGTATTTATAAATCCTATTGTCTTTTATCTAATATCTTACTTTTTAATTGATTTTGAATTATAATCATATTTTGCTGATAACTTTTTTATATTACTTTTTGTTAAAAAAATTCTGTAATAAAAATTTATCAAATATTATTGTTAAAATTTAAATCTTATGATATAAATTATTAAAGGAGAAAAATATGAAAATTAAAAGTTTAGGACAAGTATTTACACCAAAACCAATTGTAAAGGATATTCTAGACATATCAAATTATAAAGGGAAAAGCATATTAAAAAAACATGTAATTGATAATAGTTGTGGAGATGGAGCTTTTTTAGTTGAAATTGTAGATAGATATATTAATGCTTTTTATGCGGAACACAAATCATATGATGGAGTTAACAAGGAATTAGAAAAATATATTCACGGAATAGAATGTGATAAAAAAATATATGAGCAATGTTTAATAAATCTAGCAAACAAATGTAAAAAATATAATATTAAGAATGTTGTATTTGATATTATAAATGAAGATGCTTTAAATGTTGAAAAATATTTTGGTAAAATGGATTTTGTCCTAGGAAATCCCCCATATGTTAGAGTTCATAACTTAAAAGAAAAATATAATTCTGTAAAGAAGTTTTCATTTTGTGTAAACGGAATGACAGATCTATATATTGTATTTTATGAATTAGGCATAAAAATGCTGAATGCTAATGGAGTTTTGTGTTATATATCTCCAAATTCATTTTATAACAGTTTAGCTGGTAATGTATTAAGACAATATTTAAAAGAAAATCAAAATATGGAATTATTAATGGATTTAGGACATTACCAGCCATTTACTGTAACAACATATACTACAATTTGTAAAATAGTTAATAATCATAAATATGATTTTTGCAAATATTACAAATATAATGTAAAAACAGAAAAGCCTGAATTTGTCACAGATATATGTTATAATGATTTATTTATAGATAACAACATAATATTATCAAATGATAATAAAAAATACTATAAATATCTAAATTATAATTTAAAAAAAGAACAACAAGTAAAAGTTAAAAATGGTTTTGCAACATTAAATGATAAAATATTTATAAAAGATAAATTTGAATTTGATTGTGATACTATAGATGTTATTAAAGCTTCAACAGGTCAATGGAAAAAATGTATATATCCTTATAATAAAGACGGAACTTTAATTGCATTTAGCGATTTAGATAAAAAAACGCAAGAATATTTTAATGAACATAAAAATGAATTAGAAAAGGAAAAAAGCAGTAAAGATTCTGAATGGTATGCATTTGGAAGAAGTCAGGCAATTAATGATGTAAAATATAAAAAAATAGCAATCAATAATTGCATAAAGAATATAGAATCAATTAAATTAAATATTATTGAACCAAATAAGGGAATATATAGTGGTTTATATATGATTACAGATGTACCTTACGAAGAAATAAAGAATAAGATATGTTCACAAGAATTTATACAATATTTAAAAGTACTTAATAAATGCAAAAGTGGAGGATATTATACTTTCTCTTCTAAGGATTTATCCAAATATATAAATTGTTGTATGGAAGGAGAATAAATTGAATAATATTGAATTTTTAGAAAAGGTTAGAGAAGCATTTTATAAATATTTAGACACCGGATCAAGAAGTAATGAAAAATTAAAAATATTACACGGGGCAATAGCATATGATATTCAAGAAAAATTAGGGAAAAATTATAAAATAAATTCTCTTGGTTTTGAAAATGATAAAGAAATTGAAATGCCTGGACGATATATGGATAAAAAAGTAGATATTGGAATTAAAAAAAATGATGAAATAATAGCAGGCATAGCTTTAAAATATATAATGAGAAATTATTCTCAAAATTCCAACAATTACTTTGAAAATATGCTTGGCGAAACTGCTAACATACGATCAACAGGAAAACCATATTTTCAAATTATAATTATACCATCTAAAGTTCCATATTTTAATAAAGAAGGTAAAATTACTAAGGTTGAAAAAATAACATACCATAATTTAACAAAGTATATAAACTTGTCTAATGATAACATAGATATGTATATGCATACACCAAATAAAACTCTAATCTATTTAATAGATATACCAGACTTTTCTGATGACATTACAAATTTTAGCCAATATATAAATTACTATCAGAATAAGAAATCTTTTACAATTAAAGAAGGTAAAGAACCATATGCGTTTGGTAATACAGTAATTTATAATAATTATGAAAAATTTATTGAAAAAATAACATATTTGATATTATCAATATAAATAGGGTTAATAAATTTGCAAATAATCTTATCAAGGAATACAAAGTTCCTTGATTTTTATTAACTTTAGAGAAAACCACTTCACCATGCTAGGGGAAACAGAAAACTTATAGCTTTGCACAGAATGGGAATACAAATTACTGAGAGAATTATGTAGGAGAAAAGAAGTAGAAGTAATCAATGTGGAGGCATGCCCAGATCATATACATATGTATGCAAGTATCCACCTCAAACAAATAAAATCTTTTTCTAAATAAAACTAGACTAAAATAATAAAGTGTGATAATATAAAAGAAAAAATAGAAAGGAGAGTATGGTATATTTAGAATATCAAACATATCATACGATAAAAAAATGAAACATAAGAAAATATTAATAATTTTGATAATAGCAATAGTAGTACTTGTGATAGCAATAGGTGGATTTGTTTTTGCATATATGACGACAGATATATTAAAAACAGATGAGCAACTATTCTATAAATATATGATGGCATTTGGAAATGACATATCAACATTTAATAGTGAGAATTTACAAAACTATTTAGCAAAAACACAAACAACTCCTTATGAAAATGATGGAGTTTTAACGGTAAATGTAGATATTCCAGAAGATACACCAAGTGACATGGATATAGTAAATGATATGAATATCACATTCAAAGGAAAAACTGATAAAACAAATAATTTATCAGAGCAAGCAATTAATATCAACTATTCAGACAATGTAACATTTCCAATTTTATATAAACACACTGGAAACACATACGGAATGACTTCAGAGAAGGTAATAAACGGAGGCGGAATTATAGCAATCAAAAATGAAAACTTATTAGATCTAGCTGCAAAATTAGGAATCAATTTAGAAATTCCAGATGAAATTGAAATGAGTGCATCAAATATTTCTGTTGAACAATTAGTTAATGAATTCCCAAAATTACAACAAATACTACTTAACAATTTAACAAAAGAAAACTTTTCTAAAGTTGATGGAAGTGATTTTATGCTAACATTAACTGAGAAACAATTTGTAAATATTTTACTTCAAATGGTTGATGAAATAAAACAAAGTGGAATATTACCTCAAAGTATTGTAGATGCAATAAATCAATCAGAAGACAATATACAAGAAGATCAACTTTCAGATGACGCATACTTAAAAATAGTAGTAAATAAAGATAAAAAAGTTGTAGTTAGCGTTCAAGAAGAAATATTAATGATTTTAACATCAAAAAATGGAGAAGTTACAATTCAGTTAACAGATGCAGAAGATGCACCAGTTATAAAGTTACAAAAAACAGAAAATGCAAATAATGCATCATATCAGATAAGCGTCGTACAAGCAAATAATGAAATCTCTTTTGCTATGAATTATACAAACTTACAGGCACAAACTGTAAATGAAGATTATTTATTAACTATATCTGTTGCAACATCTGAAAATGAAGAAAATGATCAAAGAATAGAATATCAATATAATTTTAACACAGCAAAAACATTTGTAGATGCAGTAGAAGTAGAAGAAATAAATTCAGATAATGCATTTATAGTAAATGAGAGAATAGACGAATATGGTGCAGAAACCATAAAAGCACTATTCCAACAAATAGAAATGACAATTATACAGGTAAATAATGAACAAATGCAAGAGCTTAGAGTAAAGACTAATCCGTTAATACTCGCAACACCAATAGGATTTCTTAACTTAGCATCTTATCCAGAAGACATAGATAATCCAGAAATAGTAGAAATACAATCATTTAATGCTAAATTTTTAAATTATGAAGGACCCCAAAAAGGTTCTACAGCAAATACATTAATAGATAGTGTTATAACAAATAATAAAGATATATCTGGACATATAGTTAGTGTAAATGGATATACAGATGAAGCTTCTTTGCAGAATCTAAAATCTCAGTTAAACACTTCTGCAGAATACAGCGTAGTATTTAACTATAATTCAGAGGGTTATATAAATTCAATAATGATTGCAGCTAAATAAAAATAATAATAAAAAAGAAGAATACTTTAAAGTATTCTTCTTTTTGTATCTTTTAATCTTTAAATATCTAATCCTTTTAAAAACTTAACAAAAGAATCTCTAAGCTCAGGTCTATGTAAAGTCTCATCAACAGCAGCCATTACAAAACCTAATTTATCACCAGAATCAAATCTCTTGCTCTTGTAGTCATAAGCATAAACGCCTTCTTTGGTGTTAACCATAGCATTATAAGCATCAGTAACTTGAATTTCCCCACCTTTACCAGGTTTAAGATCTGCTAAATAATCAAAAATTTCTGGCATTAAAACATGTCTATCAGAAATTGCTAGGTTTGATTTTGTCTCTTCAATTTGAGGTTTTTCCTGTAATTTTTCGGCTTTATAAAATCCTTCAGAAATTTGAACAGCAGAAACATTTCCATATTTTGGAACATCTTTCCAATCTACCTTTTCTACTCCTATAACTGAACCACCACATTGCTCGTGCTTTTCTATAATCTCTTTAAGGCAAGGCTTTTCTCCATGAAAAACAACATCACCATAAAGAATAGCAAAAGGTTCGTGACCAATAATATCTTTAGCCTGATATATAGCATGACCTAAACCTTTAGCACCACTTTGCTCAATAAAATGCAATTTAGCACCTCTAGATAAATTAGAAACTTGAGGAATATATTTTTCCTTTCCTCTTTCTGTTAAAAAATCTATAAGTTCGTTATCCTCTCTAAAATAATCTTGGATAACGTCTTTCTTTCTTCCAATAACCATGACTATTTCTTCAATACCAGATTCAACAGCCTCATCAACGATGTATTGAATAATAGGTTTATCTAAAATAGTAAGCATACATTTTGGCACAGATTTACATGCTGGTAAAAATCTTGTTGCAAAGCCTGCAATAGGAATAACCGCTTTCCTTACGCGCATTATCCTCTCCTCCTCTTCAAGAAAATATATATTGTACAAATATTTTATAATATATAATTATTTTCGTCAATATTTTTGTATACATAATTTAAATATATTTGAAAGAAGTATAAAAAATAAGAAAATATAAAGATATTAAAATACAAAAATAATAGACTCTTTAATTCAACCAGGATATGTATAATGTTATTGACAGTTAAAAATAGATAAGATATAATATTTAAAGATATATAACTCTTTAATGGAGTAAGGGCTAGATTATAATCTAGCCCTGAAACTAAAAATACACGTGCTTATAGCTCAGCAGGATAGAGCAGTCGCCTCCTAAGCGACCGATGGTGGTTCGAGTCCGCCTAGGCACACCAAGATATATAAAAACAAGGGGAAGATAAATATAGAAGAAAAATATATGAAAGAAGCCCTAAAAGAGGCAAAAAAAGCATATGAAAAATTAGAAGTCCCAGTAGGTGCAGTAATTGTAAAAAATGGAGAAATAATTGCAAGGGGGCATAATTTAAAAGAAACGAAATATGATACAACAAAGCACGCAGAGATAATAGCAATACAAAGAGCAAGTAAAAAGCTAAACGCTTGGAGACTAGAAGATTGCGAAATGTATGTAACATTAGAACCTTGCACTATGTGTGCAGGTGCGATTATAAATTCAAGAATAAAAAAAGTATATATAGGGACAGAGGATCCAAAATCAGGGGCTTGTGGCTCGATATTAAATTTATTTACAGACTACAAATTCAACCATAAAGTCGAATATGAAAAAGGAATTATGCAGAAAGAATGCGAAAAAATTTTAAAGGATTTCTTCAAAGATTTACGAAAAATAAAATAGAGAGGAATTAAAAAATTCGAATGGAAGATTTTAATATAAAACTAAAGAAAATTGTATACTTTTTCATATCAGTATTCATAATCGCATTAATAGCGATAATTATTTGCTTATTAATGTTAAAATATGAAGTAGAAGGTGAAAATAATATGCCATTTGAACTATCACAAATGGTAGTAGTAAGTACGGCAGAAGGGATAGAAAAGGACGGAGAAAGTACTTGGAATTTTGACCTTGTACAAAACAATGATATTTATTTACATATATCAAAAAATAAAAATTACACAAAAGAAGAGTTGATAAAAGGAATAAAACTAGACAATTTTTCAATAAATAAAAATCCATCAAAAGGTGAAATAGTTCTATATAGACCAAGTAATTCACAAGATAAAGTTTTCGAATATAAAGATGAATACAAAATAAAAGACGATTTATTCTTTCTAGGAACAGAAAGTACAAATTTAAAGCAGTTAGAAGTTGCAAATCAAGGAGCAGTTATAACATTTAGATGTACGAACCAAAACTTACGGAGAGTACAGCTCAAATGATGAAACAATAAAACATGACGGAACTATACTTAATAATATAAAAGAGTTGTCATATGAAGATATAAAATGTCAAATCTCATTTGATATTACAATAGAGCTTGTATCAGGAACAGAGTTTACAGGAACAGTTACAGTAGATTTGCCTTCTGGAAATATAATGCAAGATGGAACTTCAAATTATGAAAAAACAGACTTTACAGATATAATTTTCAAAAGAAATTAAAAATGTCTTGTAAAATCTTAAAAAAGATTATATAATTACGAAAGAAAATCTAACTTTTGCGTAGAGAGTAATCTTCGATAAAAATTTACGAATCTCGTCAGGTCCGGAAGGAAGCAGCGATAAGTAGAAACCTTTATGTGAAGGTTATTCTCTACGGAGAAGTTAGATTTTAAATATATTAGGAGGCAAAAATGGGATATACAGCACTATATAGAAAATTTAGGCCAAAAAATTTTTATGAAATAGTAGGACAAGACCATATTACACAAACTCTAAAAAATCAAATAAAAACAAATAGAATAGGCCATGCATATTTACTAACAGGTGGAAGAGGAACAGGTAAAACTACAACAGCAAAAATATTTGCAAGAGCTATAAATTGCCTAAATCCAAAGGATGGAGAGCCTTGTAACGAATGCGAAATGTGCAAAAGTATGCTAGATGGCTCACTTACAGATGTTGTTGAAATGGATGCAGCATCAAATAATAGTGTGGAAGATATAAGGGATATAAGGGAAAAAATAAACTTTTTACCAACCAGAGCAAAATATAGAGTATATATTATAGATGAGGTACATATGCTTTCAACAGGTGCATTTAATGCTCTATTAAAAACATTAGAGGAACCACCTGCACATGTAAAATTTATCCTTGCAACAACAGAGCCACAAAAGTTACTTCCAACAATACTTTCAAGATGTCAAAGATTTGACTTTAAAAAAATATCTAATGAAGACTTAATAAAAAGAATGAAAATAGTTTGCAAAGAGAGCAAAATACAAATAACAGAACCAGCTCTAAACCTAATTGCAACATTATCAGAGGGAGCAGCAAGAGATGCATTAAGTATCTTAGAAAGATGTTTGCAAGATGGTGATACTGATATAGATGAAGATAAAATAAAAGATTTAGTTGGAATACCAAAATTTGAATATGTAAATAATATAACAAAAGCAATAATTGAAAAAGACATAGAAAGGGCAATAAGTTCAACGGAAAATATACTTGACGAAGGAAAAGACTTAGGTAATTTCCTTTGGGAAATGATAAAATACACAAAAGATATATTAATATATAAAGTAAGTAAAAAACTTGATATTTATAGTGAAGACGAGAAAAAACAAATACAAGAGATAGCAGAAAAAACTTCTAAAGAAGAATTAATAAATATTATATATAGATTATCGGAGCTTGAAAATAAAATGAGATTATCTTCTCAAAAGACAATAATATTTGAAACAGAAATAATAAAATTATGTATGAATCAAGATACAAAAGCATTAGAAGAAAGAATAGAAAACCTAGAAAAAAAGATTCAGTCTGGAACAAATATCGTAGCAGAAAGCAAAAATGAGCCAAAAAGCAAACCACAAGTTGCAACAAAAAATGTACAAAAAAGTGAAAACAATGCCTCTAATATTGAAAAAACAAATGAGAATGAAAGCAATACAAAAAAAGTAAAAGAAGATAATATACAAAAGAATAAAGAGGAAAAAACAATAACAAAAAAAGAGATAGAAAAAGGGGCAGAAGATGGAAATAAATTAGAAGGTTGGCAAAAGGTATTAGATAATCTAAAAAAACAGGGTAAAGTTATATTATATGCAAATTTAATTAACACAGAAGCGGTAGAAGAAAATGATATGACAATAAAAATAAAGTTTTATAGTGGATTAAATTCATTTAGAAAAGAATTATTAGAAAAAAGTGAAAATATGAGTGTACTAACAAAAGAAGTTGCAATTATGTGTGGAAAAACAATGCATATAAAACTAGAAGATGCAAGCGCATCTAGTGCAAAACAAGCAAAAGTAGAACCAGCTAAAGAGGAAGAAGAACAAGAAAAAAGTGATTTAATGGATTTAGATATCCCAATAAATATAATAGAAGAATAAGGAGGAAAGACGATGTCAAAAAGAGGAGGATTCCCAGGAGGAGCAAACTTCGGAGGAATGAATATTAACAAACTAATGAAAGAAGCTAAGAAAATGCAAGAAGATATGGAAAAATCACAAGAGGAACTTAGCTCAAGAGAATTTGACGCAACAGCAGGTGGAGGAGCAGTAAGTGTAAAAGTGTCAGGAGCAAAAGAAGTAAAAGAGATAAAAATACAAAAAGATGTAGTGGATCCAGATGATATAGAAATGTTAGAAGATCTAATCCTAACTTGTGTAAATGAAGCACTAAGAAAAGTAGATATAGCACAAAGCGCATCTTTTGGAAAATATAATATACCAGGATTAATGTAAATATTAAAGAAAGAGGAAATATATGTCATACTATTCTCCATCAATAGAAAAACTAATAGAAAGTTTTGAAAAATTACCAAGCATAGGACATAAAACTGCAATAAGATTAGCATTTCACATACTAGATGCAGGGGAAGAAGAAGTTACCGAATTTATAGACTCAATAACAAATGCTAAGGCTAATTTAAAATACTGTTCACAATGCTTTAATATATCTGATAGTGATCCTTGCCCAATATGTGCAAGCCCTAAGCGTGACCATAATATAATCTGTGTTGTAGAAGATGTAAAAGATGTAATAGCAATGGAAAGAACACATGAATTTAAGGGCACATATCACGTGTTGCACGGCTCAATATCTCCTATGAACGGCGTAGGACCTGACGATATAAAGATAAAAGAACTATTAAACAGAATTAGTTCAAATCCAGATATAAAAGAAATAATAATTGCAACTAATCCAAGAGTAGAAGGAGAAGCAACTGCAATGTATATTTCTAAATTACTAAAACCATTGGGAGTAAAGGTAACGAGAATTGCAAATGGAATACCAGTTGGAGGAGATTTAGAGTATACGGATGAAATAACTTTAGCTAAAGCGTTAGAGGGAAGAAGAGAAGTTTAAAAATTTACAAAAAAATTTAAATTTCGCTATCCCACTAGACGCAAGACAATACACTAAAAAAGAAGAATTTAAGAGAAAATCGGAGCTATTTGAAGAAATAGAGAGATAATTATAGGAAATAAAACCAAAAAAAGGCAATTTAAAACAAACAAATATTGAATAAATTAACTATTTAATGTAAAATCTAATAGTAAATGGAAAAACCTGATTACCCGTAGAAGAAAATGAAATTTACAAAGGAGTGCTAAAGAAATTATTATGAAAAAAATACTAATTGGTTTAAGGACAAGCATAAAAGCAATAATATTAATCGCAATAGTAAGCATAGCAATAGTCGCACTAATTATGTGTGTGTATAAACCGATATATAGCGTATCATATAATGGAGAGACTATTGGGTATAGTAGTAATAAAGCAGACCTTCAAAAAAGAATATTAGAATATATAGAAAAAGGAAGCGGAGATAACGTAGCTTTCGTACAAATAGATGAAATGCCAACATATAAACTTTGTTTCTTAAAAAGAGGCGTTGAAACAAATGATGATGAAATATTTGAAAAAGTAACATCAACAGGAACAACCTATTATAAATACTATACAGTAGCAGTAAATAATGAAGAAAAAGTATATCTATCTTCATTTGATGATGCAGAAAAAGTAGTAAATGGCTTAAAAGAAAAAAATAGTAATAACGCAGCAGACTTATCAATAGATACTAAATATGTTACAGAAACTAAGGAAGTAACAGATACAGAGACGGCAATAAACAACTTATATCAGAAAAAAGTAACAACTTCATCAGCTAAAAAGAGTGCAGGTCCTGTATCACCAGGAAAAACAGGAACAGGATATAAACCAGTATCAATTACTTTCACAAAACCTATAAAAGGAGCTGTAATAACATCAAGATTTGGAGCAAGATGGGGAAGACAACATAAAGGAATGGACTATGGAGTATCAGTTGGAGCATCTATATATGCAGCAGCTTCAGGAACTGTAACTTATGCAGGATGGAATAGTGGAGGATATGGATATTTAGTAATAATATCACATGGAAATGGTGTTCAAACATATTATGCACATTGTAGTTCAATATTAACAAAAGTTGGAGCAACAGTAAAAGCAGGAGACTTAATAGCAAAATCAGGAGCAACAGGACATGTAACAGGACCCCATCTTCACTTTGAGATAAGAATAAACGATGTAGCGTATAACCCAGAACTATATTTAAAATAATATAAAGAAACATAAAGTAAAACGAAAGTAGACAAAAAAGTCTGCTTTCATTTTTTTAACTTGAATTACAAACAATAATATTATAAAATACTATATAAGGAGATAATATATATGAAAACATTAATTTTATATGCAACATACGGCGGAGGCCATATAAGCACAGCAAATGCAATAAAAGAAACATTAGAAAATGACTATCCAAATGTGCAAATAGAAATGATAGATTGTATTGAATACATAAATAAAATTATAAATAAAATAACAACAAGCGCATATTCAGAAATGGCAAAAAAAGTACCAAAAATGTGGGGAAGAATATATAAAGGGTCAAGAAAAGGAATAGTTGCATCATTTAGCAAAAATTCAAATAAACTTCTAGCAAGAAAGCTATATAAGCTTATACAAAGTATAGATCCAGACATAATAATCTCAACACATCCATTTGCAACACAAATGTGTACATATTTAAAAAAACATAACAAAATAAATATAAAACTTGCAAATATACTAACAGATTTTAAGATGCATGAACAATGGTTAGTAAGATATGACTATGTAGATTTATTTTTTGTTTCGAATGAAGAAATGAAAAAAGAATTAATTCTTTATGGAATACCAGAAGAAAAAATATTTGCAGAAGGAATACCAATAAGCAGTAAAATATCATATAACTACAATAAAGAAAAAATATTAAAAGAATTTGAACTAAAAGAAAACAAAAAAACAATATTATTCTTTGCTGGTGGAGGATTAGGATTAGCAAGAAAAAATATATTTGAATTTATGAAAATATTTGCAGAAAATTTTAAAAATGTTCAAATAATTGCAATATCTGGAAAAAATCCAAAAATATATGAAGGTTTCAAAGAGATTGTTAGTCAATATAATGCAGAAGAAAGAATAAAGGTTTTAGAATTTACAGACAAAGTTCCAGAACTTATGAGTATATCAGATATAGTAATAACAAAGCCAGGGGGAGTGACTGTATCAGAGAGTTTAGCAGCAAATCTTCCAATAATAGCTATAAATCCAATACCAGGGCAAGAAGAAGAAAATGCAGAATTTTTAGAGAAAAATGGAATCGCAATTTGGATAAAAAAGGACGACAACATAAAAGAAGTTCTAGAAGAGATAATAAATAATGATGAAAAATTAAAAACATTAAAAGAAAATACAAAAAAATTTGCAAAGCCAAATTCGTCTAAAAATATTTGTAAAATTATATTAGAGTAATAAATTTATTCAAATACAAGTATAAATTCCTGAGAAAATAGGTAAAATATGAATATTAAAATACTTATTTTGGAAAGGAATGAAAAATATGCAAGAAAATATGCAAACAAAATTTGCAGACTGGAAAAATCGTTTAAAAGATAGACATATGTTTAGCATTGTTATGATAATAGTAATATTACTAATTGCAGTAATAGTCCTTGCATTTTATACTTATAACAAGCAAAGAGAATTTAGACAAGTATCAGAAAATGCATACAATATGGCATTTTATGAGCTTATAAATTATGTAGAAGAAGTAGAAACATATCTTGCAAAATCAACAATAACATCAACAGCACAGCACGGAGCAGAAACTTTATCAAATGTATGGAATGAAGCAAAGCTAGGAGAAGCGTATTTATCACAAATACCAATAAATACAGAAGGATTATCTAATGCACAAAAATTTTTAAATCAAGTTAGTGATTATAGTTATTCATTATCTATGAAAGCAATAGATGGGCAAGATTTAACAGATGAAGAATTAAAACACTTAGAAGATTTGCACGAATATGCAGTAACCTTGAAAGAAACGCTAAATGAATTATCAAATGAAATAAATGATGGAAGTATAAGTTGGGGAGAACTTACGAAGGAAGGAACAAAAGCTTTTGCACAACAAGTTAGCAATATGTCAACAGATAGTTTTGGAAATATAGAAACAGCATTTGATGACTACACAGGTTTAATATATGATGGAGCATTTTCAGAACACATGACAAGTACAGAAAAGAAAGGCTTAACAGGAGAAGATATAGACGAAAATAAAGCAAAAGAAATTGTTAAAAAATTTTTAAACACTAAGGACGAAGAAATATCAAGTAATGGACTTTCAAGCAATGGACATATAGAAAGCTATGGATTTATTGTAAATAGTAATGACATAACAAAAAGTATAGCAATTTCAAAAAAAGGTGGACATATAGTATATTTCAATAGTTATAGAGAAATTACCGAAAAGAAAATAAAAGAAGAGGAAGCAGTTGAAATTGGTAAAAAGTTTTTAGACGAAAAAGGATATACTAATATGAAGGAAACATATTATATGGTTCAAGAAAACAACATTGTAATTAACTATGCTTATCAAGAAAATGATGTAGTAGTCTATCCAGACTTAATAAAACTAAAAATTGCGTTAGATAATGGTGAAATAATGGGAATGGAAACAGCTGGATACCTAAATTGCCATGAAGTAAGAAATATAAATAAAAATATAATATCAGTAGAAAAGGCAAAAGAAAAATTAAATGATAGATTAGAAATAAATAGCCAAAATTTGGCAATAATTCCAACAGAATACAATACAGAAATATTATGTTGGGAGTTTAAAGGAAAAGTTTCTGATAATGAATTTTTAGTATATATAAATGCAGAAAATGGAAAAGAAGAAGATATATTAATGATAGTAAATACACCTAATGGAACACTTACAACTTAAAATTTGAAAAAAATGCCTCAAATAAATTTTTTAAAAATGCAAATAATAAATTTATCTCTTAATAAGGAGGTAAATAAAATGGCTAAGAATAGAAGTATAATGTCTGAAAATTTAAAAGAAGAAATAGCAAAAGAATTAGGAGTATATGATACAGTAAAAAAAGAAGGAGGATGGGGAAACGTATCCTCAAAAACATGTGGAAATATAGTATCAAAAGCAATAGAAATAGCAAATAGAAGTGTAGAAAAATAGTTTTGTAAGATACTAGCAGGTAACTTTGTCCAGTTACCTGCTTTAATATTTTATGTAAATTTATTGCAAAATCGCTATGAATATGATATTATAAAATAAATAGCAAAGGCTATATAGAAAAATGCACATATTGAAAGGAGATTAGCAATGTTATTTAGGAAGAAATGGTACTCCAAAAGGATCGACAGCAATATTCCTGAAGACAGTGTCCGTTTCAAGATTGCTCAAGAAGCTTTGGGAGAGTATCGGGATAGACGAGCCAAAGCAAGCAGAATATCCCTATACAACAGCATAGGTAAACAACTTTGGGTAGATGACCCCACTGTGCATCATCTTCTTAAACAGGTCAAATACAGAGAGAGATTGAAGGAGATTGAAGAAAAAGAAATGGCAAAATCAAGAAAGCGAGAGAAACAAAGAAATCTGGAGGACACGAGAACAAAGCAAAAAAACATGGAATCTGCTCATAAAGCATATGTGCAATGCACCAAGAAGGAACTTAAAATGGCTGAAAAAGCTGCCAAAAAGCAGCAGGAGGCTATTCAAAAGACTTTCAAGGCTGCATAAAAACGATAAAGAGAGACTTTGGTATATCAAAGTCTCTCTTTATCGTCTTATTGATTTTTGAAAATCAATAATATATAATTATATAAAATATAAAAGGAGTGGAAAAATATGCAAGAATTAAAAATAAATGGAATATATAGACACTTTAAGGGAGACTATTATATAGTAGAAGACATAGCAACGCATAGTGAAACAAAAGAAAAATATGTATGTTATAGAGCTTTATATGGAAATAATGAGCTATATATAAGACCATACGAGATGTTTCTAGAAAAAGTTGATAGAAAAAAATATCCAAATGTAAAACAAGAATATAGATTTGAATTACAAGATATAGAAAGTAATGCAAAGAATTTCAAGGGAGAATAAAATGGATAAATGTACAATATGTCCGCATAAATGCATGGTAGATAGGACTAAAAATTTTGGAAGATGTAAAGCAGGAGATAAAATAGAAATAGGCGGAATAAGTCTTCATAAATTTGAAGAACCATGTATAAGTGGGAAAAATGGCTCAGGGACCATATTTTTTTCAAAATGTAATTTGAATTGTGTTTTTTGCCAAAACTATGAAATAAGTAACTTAGGAAATGGAAGAAAAATAGAAGTAGAAGAATTAGCAGATATAATGCTAAAAGAGCAAGAGAACAAGGCAGAAAATATAAATCTAGTAAGTCCTACAATATATGCAGATAAAATAATAGAAGCAATAAAAATTGCAAAACAAAAACGGTTTAAATATACCAATAATATACAATACAAATGGATATGAAAGTGTAGAAACTCTTAAAAGTTTAGAAGGTTTTATTGATGTATATCTACCTGATCTCAAATATTATTATGAAGAAATAGCCTTAAAATATTCAAATATAAAAAGCTATTTTGAAATAGCAACAGATGCAGTAAAAGAGATGTATAGGCAAGTTGGAGCACCTAAGTTTAATAAAAAAGAAATGATTACAAAAGGCTTAATTATAAGGCATCTTGTCCTACCAAATAATTTAGAAAACACAAAAAAAGTTTTAGAGTGGATAAAGGAAAATATAGATAAAGATGTATATGTAAGTGTTATGACACAATATTTTCCTACATATAAAGCAAATGAATATAGCGAAATAAGCAGAAAACTAACAAAAGAAGAATATCAAGAAATAGAAGATTACATATATAAACTAGATATTCAAAATGGATATATGCAAGATTATGCAGACGAAAATGAAGAGCAATATGTACCAAAATGGGATTATTAATTAAAAATATTATTAATAAAGAAGGTGATGGAATTAAAATCCATCACTTTTTTTAAAAAATATTATAGATTTATAAAAAATAAAATTTTTTACAAATTTAATTAACAGGCGTAAAAACTAGGGAATAAAAGCAATTCAAAAAAATAAAACAAAAATACCACAAAATGTAACGAAAAAGTAAAGAAAATGTAAAATAACATAATTAAAAATCGCTAGAACTATTTCCGTAGTAAGGAAAGAGCTATTCTAAAATTTAATGCCAATAACTACCATTGACTTAATAAAACGAAAAAACTACAATATAATTAATTTATTATAAGTACAAGGAGAAATAAACTATGAAAAAAGTGTTCTTGAGAATTTTATTATTCTTAATTATTTTTACTATGCTTGGATTATGCAATAATGCATATGCGGCATCAGATGTATTTGTAGAAAGCGAGCAGTATATGATATCTGAAACACAATTATATATTGCAAGAATATTACCTAGAACTACAATACAACAATTTAAAGAAAGGTTCAATGTACCTGCTAATATAATTCATGTGTACGCAGATGACTCATTAGAAGAAGAAGTACAATCCGGTTACATTGCAACGAATATGATAGTAAAATTTGATGGAATTGAAAAAAATTATAGAACATGTGTAGTTGGAGATCTAAATTCTGATGGACTCGCAAATCAGATAGAAATCACACAATTAATTAAACATCTTGTAGGCTTCAAAGATTCAGAATTGACAGGATTAGAATTAATATGTGCAGATATAAATAATGATGATCGCGTAAATCAAATTGATTTAACAGCACTTATAAACTATGTTGTATATGGTAGATTAAATATAGGAAAAACATATAAACCAGAGAAACCTACAATAGAAGTAATTTCAGGAGAAAAAGAAGGAGATGGACCATATACATCGGAAGTAAAAGTTAAGATAACTCCACAAGAAACAGAGAATGTATTAAAAACAGTTTATACAATATCTGGTTCAAGCCAAGTTGCAGAAACTGATGTACCAGAAGATGGACAAATTACAATTTCAGAAGATGGCTTGCATATAGTAAGGGCTTATACATATTCTACTAAAGGATCTAGGTCAGAAGTAGCAGAACTTGTTGTAAAAAAGTCAACTAAGGCAATAGACGATATAGGTATAGGATTGATATTGAAATTAAATAATGCAGAAGGAGAGGATTATACAAGTGATACATGGACAAATCAAAGTATATATGTAGGAACAACTCAAAAAACAATACAAATAGAAGGTGGAGTTGAAATTAAAGTTAATACAACATATACAATAACAGGAAAAGCAACAATAGCAACTCCTAAAGAGGATGCAACTATACTTGAAGATAATGGAGAATATCTAGTAATGGCAATAGCGCAAGATGAATTAGGAAGAACAAAAACAAAGACATATAAGGTTAAAATAGATAAAGAAGCACCTGTTTCATCTACAATAGAAATCGAACAAGAAAAAAAGGAAAGTGGATATTATAATACACAAATACAAGCAAAAGTAATATTCGGAACAGACGCATTATCTCAAATAGACAAAGTAACATATGAATTAACAGGTGACGAAATAGTAGAAGAAACAGAAATAGATAACAATGAAAAAATTACTATAACAAATGATGGACAAATAAAGATAATAATTAGAACTTATGATGTAGCTGGAAATGTTACAATCTTAAATGAAGTAGTCAAAATAGATAAAACTGCCCCAACAGGTCTTACATTAGAAGCAAAAAATATAACAGGTACAAGTTTTTATCTTGATGGAACTGCACAAGATAATCTATCAGGAATTCAAAAATATGAGATATATATTGATGATAGCAGTGTAAAAACAATAAAAACATTTGCAGGAGTTATAGGTGTTCTTTGTTCAGATTTGGAAACAAAGCAACATACAGTAAAAATGAAAGTTACAGATAAAGCAGAAAATACAAATGAAATTTCAATAAATGTTACAAATACAAAACTAGAAAATTCAGAAATAGATCATATAGAGTTTGAAATAAACAAATTCACAATAAGCAACAAAGTAGTTAATGATAATGAAAATGTAGAAATGATAGTATCGACTACAAGTCTTGATAAAGAAAGTAAATATATGCAAATTTCAGTAAACAAAAACGAAGAGTTAGCAACAACAGGAGAGCTAGAAGGGAAAATAAAAATAATAAGAAAAGACAAAGTAGAAGTTACAGATTTAAACTTCTTCCCAGAAGAACTAATAATAGAAGCTAAATATTCATCTGAAGGAAATGGAGAAAATTGGAAACATACATCAATTGCAGAGATATTAGGACAAAAAATTCATGATACAGGTGATGAGTTAAGTACAAAAGTTGAGAATGAGGTAAAGTCAATACGAATAGGAAATGTATTACAAGAAGAAAACAAATTTTATATAAGTGAAAAAAAGACACACGGAGTAAGCTCTTTAACGAGATTAGCAATAAGTCAAATAACATTAAATGGAGAAAAAATACCATTTAGCATAGTAGAAAAAATGTAACGAAAAGGAGGAATCTAAGTGAGAGGCAATAAAGTTGTAGCAGTTATAATGATATGTATAATATTAATAATAAGCTTCCCAACTAATATTAGGTCTGTTGGAACAATGGACTGGCATTATAACAGCAACGGTTGCTTTAACATTTGGGGTGAAGGAGTACAAACTACATTTGCAGATCATGGATATGAGACTTATTTTAAAGTAAATAGCTCTGAAACACATGTCTCACGCGGAAGTGCATCATTAAGTAACGTAACTTTACAAATGAATTTCTCATATGTAAGTGATAACAACTTCGTAAAAATTCAATATAAGATTAAAAATAACAATTCAACACAAGTAACAGTTGGCGTTGCATCATGTGCAGATATACAGATAGGATCAAACGACTATGCTCCTATTAAAAATCTTGCTGGAAACAGAGGATTTACAATGGAAGGAGATGGACATACGTTTAAGTTCCTCGCTAGGGATACTTATGGAGTTGTCAATGTAGATACCTATTGGTTTGGGCAATATCAAGTAAATTATGAAAGAAGATGGAGTAATTCAACTTATTTTGATTATGCAGGAATATCATCAAGACAAGGTGATTCTGGTATGGCATTCTCATGGCAAAATAGACCAGTAGGGCCAGGACAAGAATTAGACTTATCTGTACTCATTGGAATAGGAGATGTAAACAATCCTCCAACAATAACAGCGGGAGAGTTAGACAAAGAACAATATATACCAGAAGAACATATACATATTGAAGGAACAGTAAATGATCCAGATATGAATGATATAGTAGGAATAAGATACTCAATTGATAACGGAATAGAATATACGGCTAAAGAAGGAATAGAACCACATAAAACTGATGTACCTTATAGTATAGATTGTATTGTACCAGCGGATATAACAGAAGGAATGCACAATTTACAAATATGGGCATATGATAACCACGGAAATATTTCACAAGTAGTAGTAAGACCATTTAAAGCTATATTAGACATAGCTCCACCAGAAGCTACACATACAATCAATCCTGAAAACTGGACAAGAGAGGATGTAACTATAACAATCACTGCAACAGATGATAGGAGTGGAGTAAAAAGCATAACGTCTCCTGATGGAACAGTTACAAATTCAGACACAGTTTCATATACAGTTGGAAAAAATGGAACATATGATTTTAAATTAGAAGATAATGCAGGTAATAGCGCAGTTTATCAAGTTGAAATAGATAATATAGATAAAGTAAAACCAGATATAGGATTAACTAATCCAAGTAAAAAATGGACAAAGGATGATATTGAGGTTGATTTTAGTGCATCAGATGATTTAAGTGGAGTAGAAAAAGTAGTACTTCCAAGCAAACAAGAAGTAAAACTAGAAAATAGTAAATATTTTATTCAAACAAACGGAACATATAAATTTACAGTGTACGATAGAGCAGGAAATTATAAAATACAAAAAATAACAGTACAAAATATAGATAAAGAAAACCCAACACTAAATTTAAAAGCAAGACAAGATTGGGTAGCAGACAAAGTAGACATTACATGGACATCAGAAGACCTAAAAAGCGGTATAGCTAATATAAAATTACCAAATGGTAAGTATAATAGCAATTCAACAGGAACATATACAGTATATGATAATGGAACATATGAATTTACAGTATATGACAATGTAGGAAATGAAACAACACAAACAATAGAAATACAAAACATAGATAAAATAAATCCTAATTTGCAATTACAATATGATCAAAATTGGGAACTAGAAGAATTAAACATAACATGGCAAATAAGTGATTCTGAAAGTGGAATAAGAGAAATATGGCTTCCAGATGGAAGTATAAGTAAAAACTTGACGGGATCATTTAGAGTAGTAAAAAATGGAATATACAAATTTGTGGTATATGATAATGTAGGAAATAGCACAGTTAAAGAAGTTAATATTACAAATATTGACAATGACGGACCTAAAATAATTTTAAGTATGAATCCAGATTGGACGGCAGGTAAAGTAAGAATTACATACGAAGTAATAGATGCAGAAAGTGGATTAAGGGAGCTTATTTTACCAAATACAAAAACATCAAAAGAAATTAAAGGAGAATACTATGCATTAGAAAATCGGAACATATTCATTTATAGCATATGACAATCTTGGAAATATGGCAAAAGCAGAGATAGAAGTAAATAATATAGATAAAGAGAAACCAGAAATTGAATTAGAAATAAATCCATTAGATTGGACAAATGGAAATATTGTAATAACATGGCAAGTAAAAGATGAACAAAGTGGAGTTAGAGAAATAGTAACTCCAGATGGAACAGTAAATGATATAAAAATATCATCATATACAATAACAGAAAATGCAGAATACACAATAATAGCATATGACAATGTAGGAAATGAAACTATAAAGAAAATAACAATAAAAAATATAGATAGGGTAAACCCTACAATAAAATTAAGTAAAGAAAAACTTTCAAATGGAAGCACAAAAATTAAATGGGAACTTGAAGATGATGTAAGCGGAATAAGAGAAATAATACTTCCAAACAATGAAAAAATTGAAGGAAAATCAAAAGGAGAATTTATAGTTGATAATGTTGGAACATTTGCATTTGTCGCATTTGACAAAGCAGGAAACTATGCAATAGAAGCAATAAATGTTGATTAATTTAAAAAGAAAAGGAGGATATACTCATAATGAAACTAAAAAAATATATCATAATCATAATTGTAGTAAGTCTATTAAGTATGGATATATTAAATTTATTTACAGGAATTGTAACAGCAGTAGTAGAAGAAATAGAAAAAGTAGAATATTATGTTCATGATGATTACATAGAAAGAGTATATCCTAATACAAATGTAGAAGACTTCAAATTATATTTAGGAAAAGATGTAAAAGTTTATGAGGATGTAACAAAAGAAAAAGAAGTAACATCTCGGAATAATAAAAACTGGTATGATTGCAAGTGTTGTAGATAGCAACAAAAATTATCAAATAAGTGTAATAGGAGATATAAACAAAGATGGTTTATTTAACCAAATTGATGTAACATTGCTCATAAAATATATTGTAGGCTTAAAGGACTATACTAATTTAGATGACTTATCGCTAAAATCAGCTGATGTAAAATATGATGAAAAAGTAAATCAAATAGATTTAACATACAGTATAGCATATATTGTATTTGGAAAATTACAAAATGATTTTCCTTCAAATGAAGAAGAAAATATAGAAATAAATATTAATAATTTTAAAGCAGTAGAAGTAACATTAAATAGTATAAAAGTTCAATTAGAAGTAGATGATAAAACAAAACTTAATGAAGAAAAACCATATAAATATTTTATTAGTGAGAATGAAAATTTTGAAAACTCAGAAATAATAGAAAATGAAAACGAAGAAATACTTTTTGATAATTTAAAACAAGGAACAATGTATTACATAAAAGTTGTAGTTAAAGATAGAACAGGAAATACTACTGAAAGCGGAACACTTAAAGTTGAGACAAAGGAAATACCAACAGTAAATGATAATACAGGTACAGGAAGCAAAATATTAGAAGTAACAAATCCAGAATGGCAAAATGAAAAAGCAAGTATTAGAATAATAAATAGAAGTGAATATATTACACAATATAAAATATTAAATGAAACTGGAGAAATTAGTCAAGATTGGATAGCAACAAAGGAGAAAACTGCAGAAGTAAACAATTTATATCATAATTATACTGTATTAGTTAGACTATCTGATTCAGAAAGTATAAACGAACGGAAATAAAGGCAAAGAAAAAGAAATAAAAATTCTAGACAAAAAAGCTCCTGAAATTTATCTTGAAGAGCAAGAAGCATATGTAAGTGATAATTGCAAAATAACTGTAAATATCATAGAAAATGAAAGTGGAATAGAGTTAAAAAAATGGGCGGAAGGTCTAAAAGAAATGGAATATTTCCAAACAGAAGGAAATCAATTTACAGAAGAGACATTTTCAGTTTCTAATAATGGGACATATACAGTATATGCAAAAGATAAAGCAGGAAATGAAAAAATTAAAGTAATAAATGTTACTAAAATTGATAGAGAAAACTTAATTGTAACAGTATTATCAAACGATAATGCAAAAAATAAAAGTGGAGACATATTAGAAATTACAGGAAAAACGAATAGAGCAGTTACCCAAATAGATGAGAGTAAAATAAAATTGGAGGGTAATGGAAAAAAACAAGATACAGTCGAAACTACAATAGTTGATGATGAAACAGTTCTATTTAAAATAACATGTAGCAATGGAAATGGAGATCTAAATTTAAAATTAGAGCAAGGAGCATTTAAAGATAGCTCAGGAAATGCAAGTCGAGAAACAATAAAGAAGATAACAGAGCTAGATAATCAAGGACCTACAATAAATGAGTTCAAAATAATAAATACGAGTACTAATAGCATAAAAGTTCAAATTTCAGCAGAAGAAACACAAGGAGTAGGGCTTGATGAACAAAATACTTTCAGCTATTATATTAGTAAAAATCAAAATTTCGAAAGTGAAGAAGCAATTATTAGTAATGAAGCAACTTGCGAGATGCAAGATTTATTACAAAATACAACATATTATTTAAGAGCAGTTGCAAAAGATAAACTTGGAAATAAAACAATAAGTACTATTATACAAGGAACAACACAATCAGTTCCTGGTGGAGAGGACTATGTTTTAGGAATTAATAAGCCATATATAGAGTTCAGTGATGTACAATGGCAGGATCAAAAGGCTGGAATTACAATAACAAACAATAGTAACTTTAATATGCAATATAAAATTTTAAATAATGAAAATGTAGTAATAACAAATTGGACAAATGCAACAGAGAGTACAGTTAATGTAAATGATATGTACAATAATTATTGGGTTGTAGCAAGATTAGCAGATGGAGAAAATGTAGAGAATGAAAACTATGGATCAGAAGCATCAACATTAGTTTTTGATACAGTCTATCCATCAGTATTAGTAATGCAACAAACAGGCCTTACAAATTCAGAAGTTACGGTAAATACTAATTTTACTGAAAATGAAAGTGGAATAGAAATACAAAAATGGGAAACGGGAGAAATATTAGACGAATCATATTTTGAAACAGGTGGTAACATATTTACAGGAAATTCATTTAAAGTAAATAGTAATGGAAGATATACAGTTTATGTAAAAGACAGAGCAGGAAACGAAACAATAGAAACTATATTAGTAACAAATCAAGATAAGAGTTTACCATTGATTACAGAAACAAAATTAAATAATAATTCGGCTAAAGTTATTAAAAATGAAATGAAATCAGAGATTATATGTATACCAAATAAACCTGTAGAAAATCTAGATATTAATCATATAAAGATTGAAGGAGCAGGAGCTACTGGAAGTACATTAAATGCTAGAAAAAATGAAGCTGACGGAAGTATTATTGTAGAAATTACAGCTGGATCTGTAAGTGGAAACATAAATCTTAAATTTGAAGAAGGAGCATTTTCTGACAATGCAGGAAATCCAAACACTGAGCAAACATTTGAAAATATCATAGCAGTAGATAATGATGCTCCAAAAATAAATAATGTAAAAATAGTAGGTACTACAACAGGAAGTATAACAGTTCAAGTAGAAGCACAAGATGTTGGATCAGCTGGATTAAGCACAGAAGAAACATACTCATTTTATATAAGTGATAGTAGAACTTTTAAAGATCCAAATCAAATAACCGAAAAAAATTACTTTATATTTAGAAATCTAAAAAAGGATACACAATATTATATAAAAGTAATTGTTAAAGACGCACTTGGAAATGAATCAGAAAGTGATATAAAAGATGTACGAACAGAAAGCGTTTCAGAAGGAGAAATTACAGATCAGATTATAACATGGAGTAATGAAAAAGCAACTTTATCAGTAGATAGTGACAATGGAGATTTATTAATACAATATAAAGTTATATCTGATACAGAAGAGACAAAACAAGATTGGGCAGTATTAGAAAAAGGTGCATCAATAGAGAATCTATATCACAAATATAAAGTAATACTTAGATTATCTGATACAACAGAAATAGAAGGTGGAAATTATAGTGATGAAATTACAGTAAATATATTAGATGAAACAAGCCCAGAAATTGATGTGACAGAACAAAATAGTTTTGCAAAAGATAAAACAAGATTTACTGTAACTGTAACAGAAAATGAAAGTGGAATCAAAGTAAAAAAATGGGCAAAAGGATCATTATCTAAAGAATATTTCAGAACTGGTGGAACAACATTTAGTGAAAATTACTTTGATGTAACAGAAAATGGAACTTATACAATATATGTAAGTGATAAAGCTGGAAATGAAACTATAAAAGTAGTGACAGCAACAAAGTTCGATAAAACTGGACCAGAAATAGAAATAAATGTAGAAAAGACGCAACAAAATAAAATAAAAATAACAGTTGTATCAGCAGAAGATAGAGGAGTAGGTATGCCACAAACACCAACATATAAGTATTACATATCCGAAAGTGAAGATGTAAAAGAAAGTGACTTAAAAAATACTTCAACACAAACAACATACACTTATGATAAAGCAGAAGAAGGAAAGACATATTATATTTATGTATCAACAGAAGATAAACTACAAAATACTGGAAAATCAGAAGTAAAACAATTTAAATTAGAAAAAAATCAAAGTATAGGACCAGTATCAATTGTTACAAAACCATTACAATTATTTTACAATAATATTAAATTTATAATAAATGATGCAATAAAAATAAATAATATGCTATAATATAAAATAAGATAAAAAAGATAGGAGAAATATGCTAATGAAAAAAATATTAATGAGTTTATCAATGTTAATTGTAGCAATTATAGTAATGTCAACAAATATGACAATACAAGCAGTAGGATTTAAATTAAATGCAACAGCAAGTGCAACTACTGCAAAACCAGGAGATGAAATAACAATTACAGTTGCTGTTTCAGATATAGACCTAGGTGAAAATGGAATGAATACACTAGAAGGAACTTTGGATTATAATAGAGATATATTTGAAGAAGTTAAATCTACTGATATTGCAACACAGAATGGTTGGATAGTTACTTATAATGATGAAGCAACAGGTTTAAATGGAAAGTTCTTAGCAACAAAGACAGGAGACGGAGTAAAAAACAATCAAACATTAGCTACAATAAAACTTAAAGTAAAAGAAAATATAAGTGACCAAACTACAACAGTAACAATAAAGAATATAGCAACAAATGACGGAACTAATCTTGTAGAAGAATCAGACAAACAAATAACTATAAAAATAGAAACATCATCAACTAATCCTGATCCAAGTGGAGAAGGTTCTGGTAGTGGAAGCCAAGGTGGAGACCAAGGAGGCAGTGGAAACGGAAGTGGTGGAAGCCAAGGTGGTAGCCAAGACGGAACTGGAAGCGGAAAAAATGATGTAAATACTGCTGGAAGTGGTAATACAAGCAATAATAATACAAACAAAGCAACTACTGGAACAAATAATAAAAATAAGAATACTTCAAAAAATAATACATCATTACCAAAAACAGGAGTTAATGATACAATATTAGTAGTCGGAGTAGTAGCAGCAATACTTGCAGGAGTAATCAGCTATGTTAAATATAGAGGATATAAAGAAATGTAGTTAAAAATATAAAAATAAAAAATACCTTAAACAGAAAATGTTTAAGGTACTTTTTTGTTTAAAAACTTCATTTTAGGGGTTGACAAGCTTTAGCTATTGGTGCTATAATAATACATTATATTATAATCGTTAAATTCAAATATTCTATGAGAAGAGGAATTAAAATATGCCCCTTTTACTAGGGAAAGTTTATTTTGAAGCGATAAATTAACCTTAATAAAATGCATATTTTGAGAGGGACTTCTTTTAGAACTTTAAATCTTAAAGCTTCACCAATTAAAATTAATTTAAGGAGTGAAAACAATCAATGAAAGATGTAAAACACGAAAAATGCGTACGTACAACGTTCGCAAAAATTGGCGACAGCATTGAAATGCCAAATTTCATTAAAGTGCAAAAAGACTCTTATGAATG
>CANRFH010000011.1 GCA_947629835.1 uncultured Clostridia bacterium
TCCCATAACATTGTAACCTTTTAAAACTTTTTCAGATCCATAATATGTTAAAGTAACCATACTAGCATTTTCATTTAGCATATCTAATTCTTTTAACGTTCTTGCACAAAGTACAAAAGAATAAGCACTAACATCCACCGCATGGGCATATCCTTCTTTACTTGTGAATATAAAATCATTATGCAAATCTTCCGTATTGGCATGTGCTATTGCATGAACTAATCCATCTATTTTTCCATTTTCTTTTTTTATTTGTGAGAAAACTTCTTTAACTAAGTTATCTTCTGATGCATCATCTAATGGATATGCTTTACTGCCTTTAAACTTGCTTATAAGTTCTTCAATCTTTTCTTTATTTTCTTCTCCCATATACGTAAAGATTAATTTTGCTCCATTATCATAAGCAGATTTTGCAATTCCATATGCTATACTCCATTTATTTCTTATTCCCATTATTAATATTTTTTTATCTTTTAATAACATTTTTCATTCCTCCTGTAAATTTATAAATTCACCCATATTCCTAAACTTTTTATATCTTTCTTGAACAATTTCTTTTGTTGTTAAAGTGCTCATTTCATTTATAACTTTTTTTATTTCTTTTTTTAAACTGCAAACTATTTTGCTAAAGCTTTCTTCACTATCTCCATTTGGCTCTTTAATTACTTTATCTATTACTTTTAAATCATATAGATCCTTTGCTGTTAATTTCATCTTTTCTGCTGCTTCTTTAAATCTATTTGCATCTTTCCATAAAATACTGCTGTAACCTTCTGGTGAAAGTATTGAATAAATTGCATTTTCTAGCATAAAAACTTTATTTGCTACTCCTATTGCTAATGCTCCACCACTTGATCCTTCTCCTATGACTATTGCAATTATAGGTACTCTTAATTTTGCCATTTCAAACATAGATTTTGCTATTGCTTCACCTTGTCCTCTTTCTTCTGCTCCAATACCAGGATATGCTCCTTTTGTGTCTATAAAAGTAATTACTGGTCTTCCAAATTTTTCGGCTTGTTTCATAAATCTTATTGCTTTTCTATAACTTTCTGGATTTGGCATTCCAAAATTTCTTTCTATATTTTCCTTTGTTGTTCTTCCTTTTTGTTCAGCAATTATAGTAAAATTTTGCTCTCCTATCCTTGCTAAGCCACAAACCATTGCCTTATCGTCTTTGAAATTTCTGTCTCCGTGTAATTCTATAAAATCATCAAATATATTTTCTATGTAATCAAGAGCTGTTTTTCTCTTAGGATTTCTTGCTATCTCAACTTTTTCCCAAGCAGTAACTTTTCTATTCACTATATGTTAAACCTCCTTTATGGAATTTTATTAGTTTATAGATAGTCTCTTTTAAATCTTTTCTTTCTACTATTTTATCTATAAATCCATGTTCTAACAAAAATTCAGCAGTTTGAAAACCTTCTGGTAATGATTCACCTATCGTCTGTTCTATTACTCTTTGTCCTGCAAATCCTATCATAGCTTTTGGTTCTGCTAAAATTATATCTCCTAAACTTGCAAATGATGCTGTAACTCCTCCATAAGTTGGGTCTGTCAATACTGATATATATAATAATCCTGCCTCATGTAGTTTAGTAAGTGCTGCTGTTGTTTTTGCCATTTGCATCAAAGATATTATACCTTCTTGCATTCTTGCTCCACCAGAAGTAGAAAATATGATAAGTGGTAGTCTTTTTTGGACTGCCTGTTCTATACTATATGTAATTTTTTCTCCTACAACAATACCCATACTTCCCATTAAAAAAGCACTATCCATTATGCAAATTACTACTTTCTCTCCATTTATATTCCCTATGCCACAACTTACAGCTTCTTCAAGACCTGTCTTTTCTCTTAAACTTTTTAGTTTTCTAGGATAGTCTTCTAATTGCAAAGGATTTGGAGTATCAATATTTATATCAAATCTTTTATAGGTTCCATCATCTATTATGAGATTTAATCTTTTCCCTATATGCATTCTAAAATAATGACCACAATTAGGACAAATACTTAAATTATCTCTAACTGCTTCTTTATATAGGATTTCTTTACAATTATCACATTTTATCCATTTGCCTACTGGTATATCTATATTTGGTTTCTTATTTTTAACATTCTTCACTTCTTGTTTTTTTATTTTATCAACAATCATTTTTAATCCTCTCTCTTAATAGTTTGCCTATTTAATATTTTATCTTCAATAAACGAAGTATTAAAATTTCCTCTGATAAAATCAGGGTTTCTTATTATATCAAATATAAAATCAATATTAGTTTCTACTCCATCTATTACTAACTCTTGCAATGCTCTCTTCATTTTTGCTATTGCTTCATTTCTTGTTACTCCATGTGTTATAACTTTTGCAATCATTGAATCATAATTAGGAGGTATTGTATATCCATTATATATAGCTGTGTCTACTCTTATGCCATTACCACCTGGAAGATTTATTTCATTGATTTTTCCTGGGCAAGGCATAAAATTTTTCATAGGATTTTCTGCATTAATTCTACATTCTATTGAGTGTCCGTTAAATTTTATTTCTTTTTGCTTGAATTTTAATTTTTCTCCTCCTGCAATTCTTATTTGTTCTTTTACAATATCTATCCCTGTTCTCATTTCAGTTATAGGATGTTCAACCTGAATTCTTGTGTTCATTTCCATAAAATAGAAATTTTTATCATCATCAACTAAAAATTCTACTGTTCCACAACTAGTATATCCAGCAGTTTTAGCTGCTTTTATTGCTACATTTCCCATTTTATTTCTTAATTTTTCGTCTATAATTGTAGATGGCGTTTCTTCAATTATTTTTTGATGTCTTCTTTGAATTGAGCAATCTCTTTCACCTAAATGAACTACATTTCCATATTCATCAGCTAATATTTGTATTTCAACATGTCTAGGATTTTTTATAAATTTTTCTATATAAATCTCATCATCATTAAAAGAATTTTTTGCTTCCTGCTTTACAATGTTATAATTCGTTTCTAGTTCCTGACTATTATTTGCTATTCTTATTCCTTTTCCTCCACCACCTGCAGCTGCTTTTAGCATAACTGGGTAACCTATTTGCTCTGCAATAATTATTGCATCATTTAATCCTTTTACGCTTCCTTCTGATCCTGGGATAACTGGAATCCCTGCTTGTTTCATTATTTCTTTACTATTCGATTTGTTACCTAATAGGTTTATCGCTTTTGAACTAGGTCCGATAAATTTAATATTAGATTCTTCACATATTTTAGCAAATTCTGCATTTTCAGATAAAAATCCAAAACCTGGATGAATACTATCACTTCCAGTTATATATGCAGCTTCAACAATGTTTTTAATATCTAAATAACTTTTATTTGCAGCTGCTGGTCCAATGCAAATTGCTTCATCTGCTAAACGAGTATGTAATGCATCTTTATCTATGTCAGAATATACTGCCACAGTTTTAATATTCATTTCTTTACAAGCTCTAATAATACGAACTGCAATTTCTCCACGGTTTGCAATTAATATTTTATTCATATTTTTTATCATTTCCCTTCTTAAAAGGCTTTAAGTAGTGATATTGATTTTTTAAACAACTGCGAAAGTTAATTCACCTTTTGCTGCAACAGCTCCATTAACTGTTGCTATTGCTTCACCAACTCCTATTGGTCCTTTTCTTTTTATAATTTTAACTTCTAATTTTAATCTGTCTCCTGGCAATACCATTTTTTTAAATTTCATTTTATCAATTCCTCCAAACAAAGCATTTTTACCTTTGTTTTCTTGCATTGATAAAATTGCAACAGCTCCCGTTTGTGCAAGAGCTTCTGTTATTAAAACTCCTGGCATTATAGGATTTCCTGGAAAATGTCCTTTAAAATACCATTCTTCATTTCTTACATTCTTGTATGCTATTGCACTTTCTCCTGGTATATACTCTTCTACTTCGTCAATCATTAAAAAAGGCTCTCTTTGGGGAATAATATCTTTTATTTGTTCTTTATCTAACATTTTAAATTTCCTTTCTTTATTTAATTTTAAATAAAGGAGTTCCATATTCTACTGAATCCCCATCTTTAACTAAAATTTCGGTTACTTCACCTGAAAATTCTGATTCAATTTCATTCATAAGTTTCATTGCTTCTATTATACAAAGTATATCGCCTTTTTTTACTGTTTTTCCAATTTCAACATAAGGCTCCGAAGTTGGAGAAGGTTTTATATAAAATGTTCCAACCATAGGAGATTTTACAATGTTACCTATTTGATCTTCGCTTTGCACCTGATCTTTTATTTGTTCTTCTTGTTTATCTTTCTTAATTTCTTTTTCTATGTAAGTATTCTCATGGTCTGATTCTTTTTTCATACTGATTTTCGTACCGTCTGGAAAGTCTATATCAATAGCTGTTAATTTAGAATTTTCCATATCTTCCATTAATTGTTTTATTTTCTCATATTCCATTATATATTCCTCCTAGTCTTTATACTTTTTTAATATAATACATGCATTATGTCCGCCAAATCCCAAAGAATTTGACATTACTATATTTATATTAGCTTTCCTTGGATTATTTGGTACAATATCTAAATCACATTCTTCATCTTTTCTTTGGTAATTTATTGTAGCAGGCACTAATTGGTTTTCGATAGCTTTAACGCTAATAATTGCTTCAACTCCACCTGCTGCTCCTAATAGATGCCCTGTATTTCCCTTAGTTGAGCTTACCATTACTTTTTTACTTGCATCGCCTAGGGCTTTTTTTATTGCTAATGTTTCTGTTGAATCATTTAAATGAGTAGAAGTTCCATGTGCATTTATATAATCTATGTCTTCTGGTTTAATTTTTGCATCTTCCATTGCCCTAGTCATTGCTCTTGCACTTGAATTACCTTCTGGATCTGGAGAAGTTATATGATATGCATCTGATGTAGAGCCAAATCCTATAATTTCTGCATAGATTTTAGCTCCTCTTTTTTTTGCATGTTCTAATTCTTCAAGTATAACCATTCCTGCTCCTTCACCCATTACAAATCCACTTCTTTCCTTATCAAATGGTATACTTGCTCTTGATTTATTCTCTCCCGTATATAATGCTTTCATATTTTCAAAACCTGCTATTCCTACTGAGCATATTGATGCTTCTGTTCCACCTGCTATTATGACATCTTCATATCCTTGTTTTATAGTTTTATATGCCTCTCCTATTGCATGAGTTGAAGATGCACATGCTGTTACTATTGATATTGATTCTCCTTTAAATCCAAATTCTATTGCAATATTTCCTGCTGGCATATTTGCTATCGACATTGGGATAAACATAGGAGATACCCTATTATTGCCTTTTAAGCAATTTATTTCACATTGTTCCTGAATAGTTCTTAATCCCCCAATTCCTGAACTTACAAAAACTCCAACTCGTTCAAAATTAGTATTTTCAGGTGTTATACCACTATCTTTAACTGCTTCTCTTGCAGAAATTATTGCAAATTGAGATGATCTGTCAAATCTTTTTGCTTGCTTTGGTTCAAAATAATCTAATGGCTGATAATCTTTAACCTCTGCTGCTAAACTTGTTTTAAAATTTGTAGTATCAAATAAAGAAATTTTATCTATACCGCAAATTTTATTTTCTATTCCCTTCCAAGTTTCTTCTACATTTTTTCCTATTGGAGTTATTGCTCCTAAACCTGTAATTACAACTCTTTTTCCCATACGAATTTTCTCTCCTATTATTTTTATTATATTTTACATTACCATTCCACCATCTACATGAATTACTTGACCAGTAATATAAGAACTTTCTTCCGAAGATAAGAATTTTACTAAATTTGCAACATCTTCTACTTTTCCCATTCTCTTTAAAGGTATTGATTTTGCAATTTCTTCTTTAACTTCTTCTTTTAGCACTTCTGTCATATTTGTCTCTATAAATCCTGGTGCAATAGCATTTACTAAAATATTTCTTGATGCTACTTCTTTTGCTAAGCTCTTTGTAAATCCGATTATTCCGGCCTTTGAAGCAGAATAATTCGTTTGTCCTGCATTTCCTACTATTCCAACTACTGATGACAAATTTATTATTCGGCCTGTTCTTGCTTTCATCATATATCCAATAACACTCTTAGTCATATTAAAAGTTCCTATTAGGTTTACATCAATTACTTGTCTAAAATCTTCTTCCTTCATTCTCATTAATAGCATATCTTTAGTAATTCCTGCATTATTTACTAATACATCAATCTTTCCAAATTTATCTATAATTTCTTTTGCGATACTTTCGCAGTCTTCAAATTTAGATACATCACCTTGAAGTGCCAAACATTTCACATTTTGTGATTCTATCTCTTTTTTTGTTTCAATTAAATCATCATTTTCTGTTTTGTAATTAACGACTATGTCATATCCATTTTTTGCAAGTGTAATTGCAATTTGTTTTCCTATTCCACGGTTAGCTCCTGTTATACAAGCAACTTTATTCATATTTCATCTTCTCCTTTTTATATTTTTTAAAATTAAATACCTTTTACTGAATTTATTGTATTTTTTAGGGTTTCTACATTGTTTATATTTAATATTTTTACATTATTACTCTGCATCCTTTTTACAAATCCTGATAAAGTTTTTCCTGGTCCTATTTCTATAAATGTATCTACTCCTTCGTTTAGCATAGTTTCTAATGTTTTTGAAAATCTTACAGGGTTAATAATATGTTTTGATAAAATATCTATAATATCATCAGTATCTTTATAAAATTCTCCATCTAAATTTTTTATTACTTTTGTTTCAAATTTATTTATAGTGATTTTTTCAAGTTCTTTCTTAAGTTTCTTCGAACTTTCTAACAATTTATTTGTATGAAATGGACCAGCAGTATTTAAGATCATAGCTTTTTTTGCTCCCATATCTTTTGCAATCTCTGTGGCTTCTAATACTGCATCTTTTTCACCTGAAATTGCAACTTGCCCTGTGCAATTATAGTTTGCAGGGACAACAAAACCTGTCTTTACTTTTTTACAAGCTTCTTCAACTTGCTTATCAGTCAGCCCAATAATTGCTGCCATAAGCCAATCTCCTTCTGGCAAAAGATTTTGCATATATTCTCCTCTTTTTTTAACAATTCTAACTCCCTCTTCAAAAGAAATTGCATTGCTATTAATTAGTGCTGTATATTCACCTAAACTTAATCCTGCTGATATATCTTCCTTTATATTATTTTGTTTTAGTATACTTAATATTGCTAAACTCATTGTTAGTATCGCAAGTTGTGTGTATTTAGTCTCATTTAAAGTATCTTCTGGCCCTTCAAAAGATATTTTTGCTATGTCTATACCTGTTATTTTTCTTACCTTATCATATATTTCTCTTGCTTCTTTAAATTCACAATATATATCTTTTCCCATTCCTACTTTTTGTGAACCTTGCCCAGGAAATAAATAACCTATCTTCATTCTAATTACCACCTATTCTTTTTATTAATTCTTTTTCAAAAATATTACAAAATTCTGCTATAAAGATTTCTCTATCAACCTCTAAATTGAACTCTTTTTTTATAGAAGTTGCAATATTTTTTATATCTTCTGAAAAATTTTCTTTGTTTGTATTTATTCCTATACCTACTACTAAATATTTGACTTTTTCTCCTTCTAATGTACTTTGAGTAAGTATTCCTCCTAGTTTTTTGTTTTTTATTACAATATCATTTGGTTCCTTAATCTCTAAGTTTATTCCATAGATAGTATAAAAAATATCCAATATGATTTTTGCAATTTTTAGCGTTATTCCATTCAAAGCTTTTATATCACAGTTCATTTCTGCAAACAGCGAAAAAGCTATGTTATTACTTTCATCTGTATGCCATGTTCTACCATGAGTTCCTTTGCCATTGGTTTGGATATCTGCAATAATTAATGTTCCGTTGTTAATAGTTTTATTTTCTATTTTTCTCCATATTTCATCTTGTGTAGAATCTATTTCTTTATAATAAATGCTATTCTTTCCAAGAAACTTAGTATTTAAGTTTTGTAATTGCATTTAAAATTCCTTCCTTTTATATCTACTTTTATTTTGATTTTACTAATTATATCACATAATTTTATAATAATTATTATACTGGGTGGTCAGTTTAAAGAAAAAAGCACGGTTTCACCGTGCCTTTATTTATATATTTTTATTAGAATTTATATTCATTTCTATCTGCTCTTTCATCAAATTGTCTATCATACTCTTTGTTTTTATAAAACCAATCTGTTTTTTTATCTACTGGGTGTACCTTTCTATTTTTATCTAATAATAAATCAAATAAAACAAGTATTGGTAGTAGTATTCCAACAAATGAAATAAATAGATTCATATAATCTAATGTTCCTTCCGTTTGTGAACTTATAGCATTAAATATAGTTGCTCCAAAATATAAGCCATTTCCTATTAAATATATAACTCCACCTAATACACTTCTCTTTATTACCAATATCACTGATATAAAGGTTAAAAATAATAAAATTACTTCAAAATTTAAATCCATTGGTGTTACAATAAAATCAATTCCTAGATTAAAGCAAACTGCTACTATAATTCTAAACACCCAGAACATTATCATAAATATTACAAATAAATATGTTGTTAAATTTTTCATATGTTTTTCCTCCTTATATTATAATTTTATCATAAACGAATTTTTTTATCAACAAAAGCAAAGAATATTATAGTAAATTTTTATAGGAGTATTTGTTATGAATCAAATTATATGTACTAATAGCTCAAATATCGAATTTTCAAATAATAAATTAAAGAAAAAATATTTTTATAAATTTCAATTTTATATTTTAATTTTAATAACAGCTATTCTTGTCATATACTATGTATTTTTTAGATATAGCTTATATAAGTCTGAAAAAATTGCAACTGAGCTTATAGATAATTTTAATATAGCTACACTTTATTCTGACAATTCTCTTTATACTGCTGATTTAGTAAATAAAGATATATACTTCTATGAAGGAAATAACTTTTCAGTAATAGGAATAATAAAAATTCCTAAGCTCAATATAGTATACCCAATATCATCAGAAATAAGTAATAATTTATTAAAAGTTGCAACTTGTAGGTTTTATGGTCCTAATCCTAATGAAGTTGGAAATCTTTGTATTGCAGCACATAATTACAAAAATGATTCTTTTTTCAGTAATCTTCATCTGTTATCAAATGGTGACTTAATAACTATAGGTGATACAAATGGAACTTTTTTAGATTATATGGTATATGATACTTATAAATCAGATTCAACAAATTTAGATTGTATAAATCAAAATACAAATAACAAAAAGATTATTACATTAGTTACCTGCAATAGATTTGATAATCATTATAGAACTATCGTTAAAGCAGAGGCAATACAATAATGCAAAAAGAACAATTCATAGAATTGTTCTTTTCTAATCTTTTAACTTTTATATCAATTATACATTATAATCTCTAACTTTTTTATAAGTATATATTGCAGCTATAACACTTGCTCCAATAAGAACCCACATTATTGTATCATCAACACCTGTTTTTGGTAATGTTCCAGTTGTATTTGTAGTATTTCCTACTCTATTTGTATTTCCTATTACGTTAGTTGTATTATTTACTGTTGCATTATTAGTTGCTGTATTATTAGTAGTATTATTTAATTCATCAATTCTAGGTATATCGCTGGTATTAAGTATATTATTACCATTAGGTAATTGATTTAAATCAACTGTTCCTGCGAAATTTATTGTTGATATGCAACATATTATAGTAACTATTACTAACATTACTAATGTTTTACTTAGATTAACCTTTTTCATATGACTCTCCTTTAATAATATATATTATAAATTATCTAAATATATTTATACTATAAATTTAAAAATTTTGCAACCCTTTTTTAAGTTTTTTTGTGTTTTTTTAAAAATTTTTATCATTTTTTGTATTTTATTTATCTTCTTTCTTAAAATCTACTTTGCTATGTTTAGAAATTGGTTTTTCTTTTTTTGTTTTATTGCTATATTTATATATAGTTATTCCAAATCCAATAGCAACTCCTGTACTTATTAAAATTGTAGAATATACTATCATAATAAGTCCATATCTATTCCATAGTTCTGCAATCTTAGATGTTTTTGGTTCTTCCTCTATATTACTATCTTGTGTTTCTTCTAATGGCTCGAGCTGCATTTTAGTTACTTTTATTTTATATTCAACAGAAGTCTCTCCCTTACTTAATTTTATAACTACAATGTTTTCACCATCAATTAAATTTGTGTTACCTGTAACTTCTATATTTGCTTCTGGATCATTTGCTACTGCATTTACTTTTACCTCAGTTAAATCAAATATATATGTAGAATATTCAAATACATCATCTTTAAAGTCTGGTGATAATTCTGCTCCTTCTATTTGAAGAGAAGTAAGTTTTAATAGATTAACCTCTGGTTTTTCTTCATCAGGTAAATTTGGTTCCTCACTTTCTTCTGCAAGCCTAACTACTGTAATTGTATATGTTTTTGTATTTCCATTTTCTGCTGTAACTTTTAAAGTGAATTTATTTGTTCCTGTTTTTAAATCTTTTGTTCCTGTTCCACTTACTTTTGCTTTTGAGTTATTTACTGCAGCACTTATTTTTATTGATGAAGTATCTGAACTAACATTAGGTGCTGTAATACTTGTACTTGGTTTTGAATAAGTTTTCCCACCAACTGTAATAGATTTTAATGTAGCATCAGATGACTTTGAAGATGTATTATTATTTGGTTTTGAAGTTGTTGTACCACCAGAACTTGGTGCTGTGACTGTTATTGAAACAGTTTTGCTTCCAGTAACATCGCTATCTCCAGCTACATCTGATACATTAGAGGCTGTTACAGTTATTGTAGCTTTTCCAGCTTTTTTTGCAGTTAGAGTAATAGATTTATTAGCATCTTCTATCCATGTACTACCTTCACTAACACTTACTATGCTTGAATCTGAACTTGCTATCGTAAATTTTCCTAAGCAACCTTTTCCATTAATTGTTAATGTTGTGGTATTTCCTACATTTAGTGAGCTTTTTGCAGCACTTATTGAAAAACTTGCTGCGAAGCTTGGTGTTTGTATAAATAATACTAGTAAAAGCATTAGAATTAATGCTAATATTATTTTTTTCTTTTGCATTTTTAAACCTCCCTATATTTTATTATTTACATTTTGTCAAATACTTATTTGCAACATAACCTGTTGTTCCATTTCCTCTTTTTATTTTAGCCCAATCATATCCATCTGAATTTCCGACATTAAAGTTTTCTACTGTAACAACCTCATTTAAAGCAAGAGTTCCGATTGAATTTGCAGATGTAGTTGGATTGTTTCTTAAATTAACACCTGTACCATTTATATAATATGAGGTATCAAGATTTGAATCTATCTGTCCTGGTAATCCACATCTATCTGGCATATCATTAAATACTGGGATTACAAAATTTAATGCAACATTTAGCATATTGTTTTTAGCATATGTATTATATAAAGTTGTTGCTTGACTTGCTGGGTCTTGTATATTTGTCATATATTGATGTGAGCAAACTCCATTTTTTCCCTCATCAACAACATCGAACTTATATAAATATGCTGTATTTTGTCCAACACCTACATAAGAGTCTGCCATAAGTTTAGCGCCCTCGACTATTGATATATATTGATTGCTCCATCCTTTGTCTTTTGCATATTTTAGACCATTTGCAATAGCATTTCCTGTATCATATGCTCCATAGTTAAAGAAATTATAATATCCTTCATATCCTTGATATGTTCCTGTAACTGAACTACTGCCCTGTCTTCCAACTTCTTGGAATATTTTAATTGCAATGCTATATGGGCTTATTCCACTTTCTTCTGCTGCTTTCATTATTATTTCTGAATATGACATTGTTTGGCTACCTTCACCAGTTTGTTTTACTGTTATTGCTGTTCCATTCATTATATAGTTTTTTATTTTTGCATAATCTGTTGCCTTTATCTCTCCATCACCATTTACATCTGCTGCAAGCTTTTGAGTGTCAGTTAAATTTGTTCCATTCATTATATAATTTTTTATTTTTGCATAATCTGTTGCCTTTATTTCTCCATCACTATTTATATCCGCAAGTACGACTACTGTATATGTTTTGTTAGCCGAATTATCTTTCAAAATGTAACCTGTCACTGGATTTGCTGAATTCTCAATTGATTTGTTAGATGTATCTGTTGTTGTATAATTTGTTATACTTAATGCTCCTGTTATATCTTGTATTTTATTTTTAGGAGTTGCTATTATATAGTTTCCACTTATCTTTGCTTTAACTTCTTTTTCTTCTGTTCCACCGATAGTAACTGTCTTATCCATAAAAGAACCTTTTAAAATGCTGTCAACTCCTGCTTTTGTATGTACTGATGAATTGTATGTCATCTCTAAAAATTGAAATATACTAGACTCTGTTAAAAAGTTTCTTGGATCTGCATAATATTCAAGAATTGCTTGTGAAGCACATGCATATCCACTTGCTACTTGATTACAGCTATCTTTCCATAGAGAATCTGAAGATTTATGTACAGTATTTTTTAAATGTGAATTTGTTTCTTTTGATATGAAATCTTGCCAAGTCATTCCCGTATTAAATGCTGTAAATGACCAATCCGGATGTAAATTTTGTAATTCTTTTAAATAGTTCTTATAACTTTCAGGGAAAGCATCAATTCCTTGCTTTTTATCTTGTTTATATGTAGTTGCTGCATAACTTGTACCTACACCAATAATTATATTAAAAATCATTGCTAAAATTACTATTAAAAGTAATTGCATTGATATTATTTTTTTCATAAAATACTTTTTTTTACTCATCCATAGCCCTTCTTTAAAAATTGTGATTTTTTTCCTATTTTTATCAAGTTTTATCGTAATTTTCGACACTTATAGTATAACATTTTTAATTAATCTTAGTCAATTCTTTTCACACAATTGTAAAGAAACTGTAACATTAGAGTAAAAGAAAAAGCATATCGCATTTTTTTGCGATATGCTTTTTTCTTATCCTATCATTTCTTTATATATTACTTCTGCGTTTTGTTCATCTTTATATTTATTTTCCATTGGGCACATTCCTGTTTTATCATTATTTTCAATATATTCTACTTTTTTAGAATATTCATACTTTACTCCATATTTTTCAAGTACTGGAATAGCAAGTTTACTTATAACATCTGTATAAATTTCTTTTATCCCAGATATAGCTAAAATTGAACCTGCAACCTTTCCAATTACTTTATCTGCTATTATTGCTCCTTTTAATGCATTTTCATTTTCTTGCAATATAGCTTTTATATCCTTTATTCTATTTTGATAATATTCTTTGATTTCTCCATTTGCATAACATACTACTAATGATGCATTAGTTTTATGTAATATATCTTTTACTTCATCTAACTTAGTCATCTAAATGGATTCCCTTCTTTATAATTCTAGCTATAAATGGTACACATATTAGTTGTAATGCAATTCCTGGTAATCCTGTTATAATACTTTGCATTACTGATATTCCATATGTTTGCATACCAAATATATTTATTGCTGCAAATAGTACTCCTGCATATATAATTCTTCCTAAAATTATAGTTCCAATTAGAGAAATATACGAATTAAACTTTTTGTTTAAAACGCTAAGTAATAATGCATATATAACAAGTTCTATTAACATATATGGTAATCTTGCAAGAGTTGGCATACCTGTTAGTAAATAGCTAAAAATTACAGATGTTCCAGCAACAATGCAACTACTCATTGATCCAAATATAAGTGCTGATATTAGTACTGCTAAATGCATTGGCAATAATGTTGTTCCTGCATTTGCTCCTCCAATTATGTGGAATATTCTAGGTAAAGCTATTCCAAGTCCACTAAATATCAATGTACCAACAATATATTTTGCTTTCCTAGTTGATAAAATTTGAACTAAACGATTAGATTTCTTTTCAGTATCTACCACTTTTTCCATCATATAAAATTCCTCCTTTAACATTTAAAGTTTATATTTATTTATGCGTTTTGTCAATATAATTTTCTAATATTAAAAGAGGTGTCCTAAAATAGGAACCCTCTTTCTTTTGGCTATACAAAGACTTCTAAAATCCTGCATAGCTTCTGCTTTTCGGAAGAATCAATGTTACCTTTCAGAATTTTGATTACCAATGCTATTAGCAATACATCTTCATCTAAAATTTGTTTGTTTTCTTCCTTCATACCAGAATTATCTTCCGGTTCATCTGTACGGAGTATGAGTTTTACATCCAGAAGCTGTAATAGTTTCAGAACATTAGCTAGATATGGGGAACCTTTATGTTTCCACCTAGATATCAGTCCTAGACTTATTCCAGCTCTTCGCTCTAATTCTGTTATCTGTATTCCTTTAGCTTCACATGTCTCTTCTATAAAGTTTAAAAAATTCTCTTTACTCCGTAGCTCTCTTTCTACCATGATTTTTCCTCCTTATTGGAATAGCATTATATATATTATACACTTAATTTTGTTGTTAGTCAACATAATTAAGTTGTAAATGTTTAATATTGTCTAAAACTAAACTTTTCAAAATTTCTCATTTTATCACTTAGTTTAATGGTTTCCTTGAACTAATGCATAAATTTGTTGTAATTTGCTCTATTGTTATTGTTTACCCTATTTTTTACTTTAAAAAATGTTATTTTACGGCTACGTGATTGAATTTATTAAAACTTATTAATCATTATTACTTTTTAAATTATTATAAAAATTTTTCTTATATTCTTCTATTTTTTCATTATCTACCTTTCCAATCTTGAACAATATTTGCTCGTTTAAAATTTTATATACTACATCTGTTTTCACTATACTATTTTTATGTAAATTATTTATATTGTCTTTTTTTAATAATTTATTTGAATTAAATTTTAATTTTTCTAAATTAGAAGATATAAGCATTCCAAAATTTTCAATTGGAACAGCTGTGTTATCTTGGTCTATTATTACAAATAAATGATTGCTTCCAATTTTACCATCAGAGTAGGTATACTCTTTAACAAATACAATGTCACCAATCTCATAATTTATATTATAAGATTCCTCTTCTTCTTTTAAGATATTTTCAATCTTTCCTTTATGCCATTCTTCTTCCACAGGATACTCTTCAAATGCTTCTTTTACATCTTTAACTTTGCCATATTTATATGCAGTTTTTAAGAAATCGCTTATTTCTTCTTTCATTAAAATCTCCTTTACATATTTTCTTTCTATTAGTTTTCAATAGTTAAAATGTGGTTCTCTGCATTAATGGTCTGAAAATGGTTTCATTGTTGGGAATAATAGCACATCTCTTATAGATACTGAATCTGTAAGAAGCATTACTAATCTATCTATTCCGATTCCAAGTCCTCCGGTTGGTGGAAGTCCTATTTCTAGTGCATTTACATAGTCTTCATCCATCATACCTGCTTCTTCATCTCCGTTTTCTCTTGCTGCAATTTCTTCTTTAAATCTTTCATATTGATCAATTGGATCATTTAATTCTGAGAAAGCATTACCATATTCTCTACCACAAATAAATGCTTCAAATCTTTCTACAAGTCTTGGATCATCTTTTTTCTTTTTAGCAAGTGGAGATATCTCTATTGGATAATCATATACAAATGTTGGCTGTACCAATGTTTTTTCTACGTATTCGTCAAAGAATAAACTTATTATATGTCCTCTTGTTTCTTTGCCACTTGGAATCTCAATATTTTTTTCTTTTGCTAAATCTATTGCTTCTTCGTCAGTCTCTATTTTATTAAAATCAACTCCACAAGCTTCTTTTATGCTATCTATCATTGTAATTCTCTTCCATTTTGTGCCAAGATCTATTTCAGTTCCTTGATAAGTTATTTTTGTTGTATTACAAACTCTTTCAGCACATCTTTTAAATAATTCTTCTGTTATATCCATCATGTCGTTGTAATCTTCAAAAGCAGAATATAACTCAATAGATGTAAATTCAGGATTGTGTCTTATATCCATTCCTTCATTTCTAAATATTCTACCTATTTCATAAACTTTATCATATCCACCTACTATAAGTCTTTTTAAGTTTAACTCTGTTGCAATTCTTAGATACATATCTAAGTCTAATGTGTTATGGTGTGTTATAAATGGCCTAGCTGTCGCTCCTCCTGATATTGTATTAAGTATAGGCGTTTCAACTTCTAAGTATCCTTTTTCGTCTAAAACTTTTCTTATTTCACTTATTATTTGACTTCTTTTTATAAAGGTATCTTTTACTTCGGGATTTACTATTAGATCTACGTATCTTTGTCTGTATCTTAGATCTGTATCTTTTAGTCCATGGAATTTTTCTGGAAGTGGTCTCAAAGATTTAGAAAGAAGTACTATTTCTTTTGCATGTACTGAGATTTCTTCTGTTCTTGTTTTAAATACAAAACCAGTTATTCCTATTATATCTCCTACATCATAGGTTTTAAATTCTTTGTAGTTTTCTTCTCCTAAATCATTTGTACTAACATAGCTTTGAATGTTTCCTTGACTATCTTGTATTGTACAAAAAGATGCTTTTCCCATTATTCTTTTTGACATTATTCTTCCAGCAACAGACACATCTTTTCCTTCTAATTCATCATAATTATCTTTAACTTCTTTGCTTGTATGTGTTCTATTATATTTAGTTATTTCAAATGGATTTTTTCCATTTTCAGTAAGCTCTTGTAATTTATCTCTTCTTATCTGTATTAAGTGATTTACATCTTGTTCCATTTCATTGTTTTCGTTTTCGTTCATAAATAAAATTTACCTCCAATTATAATATGTAATATTATATATCAAAAGACTAGAAAAAGCAAGGAAAAAGGGATATTTGTTTTTATAACTAAAAATACAATAATATTTATTAAAAGATTTGCTTAAAAAAACAAGTATCTTTAAAATAAATATTATTGCATTTTTCTAGAATATATTTTTAAGTGCTACTTCATATTTATCCCTGATATGTGATGCCATAAAATTACAACTGTCTAATGATTGAATAGCAATATTAAATTCATCTGTTTCAATATTACTATCAAGTTCATGAAGATAAAGTTCCATTTTTTCAAGTTCTGTGTGTTCAATATAAAAAGCAAGTATATTCTTCTTTTCTTCCCATTTTTTAATAACATTATCTACATTATCATTTAAATTTTCCTTATTTTTTGAAACTAGCTGTGTCCTAATTTTATCTAAATCTGATGTCATTTCTTCCATTGATTTATTGGTATAATTTGCTGTGATAATATTTAAAATAACTATTAAAATAATAATTATAAATGCTATAAGTATTTCTCTTTTCATTTATCAATCTTCCCTTTCTTTTGGCAAAAAATCTGCTCTTTACCATCAAAAGTCACAATTAATGCTTCTTCAGGTTTTATACCAAATTTTTCCACTTGTTTTTTTAGCCAATTATAGTCTTTACCTATACTTTTTAAATTATCTTCCATAACCGTTCCATCAATTACCAAATCATAAGGAATTCCTTCGTATTCAGGTTCTATGCCAAAATCCTCTGGAATTGTATTTCTTTTACTTGGTTTTGGTATTACTGTAAGACCACCGACTTGTTTCAAGTATTGCATATTCTACGTCTCCTAATGAAATTATATTGTTTCCTCTTAATCTTTCTTCTAATTCACTTAGAGTAAATCTTTCTCTTCTTAAAGCTTCTTCATTTATTTTACCTCTATATATTAGAATTCTTGGTTTTCCACAAATTATTTCTCTTGCTCGTATGCTTTTCATATTTATTACAGAAATAACTAAATGCATAACCAAAAGTCCAAGTATAGGAATAATTCCATTTTCTAACGGTATTCCAATTTCTGCCATTGGAATTGAAGCTAAGTCTGCAATAAGTATAGCAATTACAAGTTCAAATGGTTGTAGTTGCCCAATTTCTCTTTTTCCCATTAGTCTCATTACTATCAAAATTATTACATATAGTACAATTGATCTTAAAAATGTAATTAGCATAAAACCTCCATTTAAAATCCAAAATTTTGCATACATATATATTCTTTTCATTTTATTTTAAAATATTCTACTTTTGAATAAAAAAAATTTTTTTGTTCATAATATATCTGAAGAAAATTTTTTTCTTTCATTTAATTGCAGATTAAATTTAAGGGGGTTTTGTAAAAATGGACAATAATCAAACAAGTTCTAGAAGCAATACAAACACAGCTAGTACTGTATGGCAAATAGTAGGTAGACTTGTTGTAGCTGCAATAGTTTTAGGTATAACAGCTTTCTTTACACCCGGATTTTCTATAAATAATATTTGGTCTTTAGGTCTTGCTGCTATAGTTTTAACAGTTATAGATTATTTAATAGTTAAATTTACAGGGCTACAAGCTACTCCTTTTGGTAAAGGCTTCGTTGGTTTTGTTTTAGCTGCTATAACTCTATATGTAACACAATATTTTGTCGCAGGATATTCAATTTCCTGGATAGCTGCAATAATAGGTGCCTTAATATATGGTATAATTGATTATTTCATCCCTGGCGATCAGGAAATGTAGTTTCAGCTATTCCATAATCAAAAATAGTCTCTTATTTTTAGAGACTATTTTTGTATATATAAAAACAGATGCCTTGTAAATAAACACTTTTTATATGTTCATTTATAAAGCATCTGCTTTTCCCCCATTTGTTTTTTTTGCAAAAGAATATTTGCATTTTTTGAAATAAAATAGTTTATGAATTAAGCATTAAGATTTTGCAATTTTATTATGCTTTTTTGATTTTTTGTTGCTAAATCTATTGCAGCTTTTAAGCCTGTTGCTATTTCTTCAATCATATCATCTTGTTCTTCAAATCTAGAATTAAGTGTAGCTTCGTATCTTATTAAAATTCTATTCCAATGTCTTAACTCTTTTTCGATTTTTTGTTGCCAAATAATTTGTTCTCTTTCATGCTTATATAAATAATCCCTTAGCATTTGCACAGTTTCTTCTAAATTAGCAACTCTTTTTTCAAGATTATCTAATCTTGTCTCTACATTTCCTAGTCTTGTTTCAACATTGTCTAATCTTGTCTCTACACTTTCTAGTCTTGTTTCAACATTGTCTAATCTTGTCTCTACACTTTCTAGTCTTGTTTCAACATTGTCTAATCTTGTCTCTACACTTTCTAGTCTTGTTTCGATATTATCTAATCTCGTCTCTACATTTTCTAATCTTGCTTCTACATTTCCTAGTCTTGTTTCAACATTGTCTAATCTTGTATTAATCTTCTGCAATTCACCAACTATAATATTGAATTGTTCATTAGTCATTTTAACACCTCCTTTTTTTATTTTTATGTATTAAAATTTTACCACAATGTAAAATTTAAATCAAGAAAATTTTGTAAAAATTTGACAAAAAAGAGATGTTTACATAATGACATCTCTTTTTAAATCTTTATTATTTATCTCTCCGGTTCCTATAAACATATTATCTTTGTTATATATTTTATATATTCCATCTTCTAAATCAGTTTTTAATTTTACTCCATTTAAAAATAGCTCTATTCTTTTGCTATCCATCACTATATTTTGCTTATCATTAAATATATCTTCTATTGAAATTAAATGTTCTTTAAAAAATTCTTGATTATCTTTATATTTTTCTATTTCTTCTAATGTTATAGCCTGTTTTATATCAAAATCTCCGAACCTTTACTCTGTTTAATTTACTTATACATCCAACAGTTCCAAGTGATTTTGCTATATCTCTTGCAAGTGATCTTATATATGTTCCTTTTGAACAATTTATACTTATATCAAATGTATTTTGCTCTGTATCTATTTTTAAAAGCTTTATATCATATATTTCTATTTCCCTTGGTTTTATTTCTATTTCTTGTCCTTGTCTTGCATATTCATATAATTTTTTCCCATTAACTTTAATTGCAGAATAAATTGGTGGCTCTTGTTCTTGCTTTCCAATAAAAGTTTTTAAAGTATTTTGTATATTTTCTACTGTTAATATAGATTTATCTACATTTATCTTTTTAATAATTTGTCCATCTATATCTAGCGTATCAGTTTCAATCCCAAGTTTTATTCTTGCTTCATATATTTTATCATGATTTACAAGATACTTTGATACTTTTGTGCCTTTTCCGTACAAGTAAAGGAAGAACGCCTGTCGCCAAAGGGTCGAGCGTTCCTGTATGTCCTATTTTTTCATTTAATACTTTCTTCACTTTATTTACTATATCGTGTGATGTATATCCTTCTTCTTTATTAATAATTAAAATTCCATCCATATCATTTTACTTCTTATTTTAAAAATGTTTTTGTTCTGTCAATTATCTTTTCTTTTGCTTGATCTAGTGCGTAAGGTATTGTACAACCTGCTGCCCTTTGATGCCCTCCTCCGCTAAATATTGAGCAAATTTCTGAAACATTTACGTATTCTTTTGAACGAAGCGAAGCCTTATATCCTTTTTCAGTCTCACGAAGTAAAATTGAAACTTCTACTCCTTCTAAATCTCTTCCAATTTCTACTAGGCCTTCATGATCACCTGCTTCTGCTTTTGTATCTTCAATATCTTTTAAAGTTATGTATGTAAAGGCTATTTTTCCGTCTTCGAAAAATTCCATTCTATCAATTGCAATTTTGGTAAGTTCAAAATGAGCTCTGGTTTTTACTTGTAAAACTTTTTTATATATCTCAGAAACATTTACTCCTATTCTAAGTAGACTTGCTACAAATTCAAAAGTTTCAGTTGTAACACCTTCATATTTAAATCCACCAGTATCTGTTATAATACCAGCAAGTAAACATTCTCCGATATCTTTATTTATTTCTATACCCATACTTGTTAATACTATTATCAGTATTTGTGAACAAGCAGGAGCTACTGGATCTACATAATTATAATCTGCATACATTGTATTAGATCCATGGTGATCTATTGATATTTTTACCTTTGCTTCATGATACCAGTTTTCAAATCCATCTAGTCTCTTTGTATCTGCACAGTCTAATGCTATTGCTAAATCGTAATTTATATCTCTTCCTGCCTTCTTTATTTCATTTGCATAAGGTAAAAAATCAAAAGTTCTTGGATGCTCTGGTATTACTAAATCAGGATTTTTTCCTAATTGTTTCAAAGCTTGATACATAGCAAGAGAACTTCCAATAGCATCTCCATCAGGTGATTCATGTGTTAGTATTACTATATTCTCTGCTTTTTCTATTTCTTCTTTTATATTATCTAATGTCATTAAACGCACTCCTTTTATCTTTTTTAATTATAATTAGTTTTCATCTTTATTGTCATTTGATGGAATTATTCTTTTAAGTATTTTATCAATTTTCTCTCCATATTCCATTGAATCATCTAATACAAATATTAATTCTGGTGTTATTCTTAAATTTATTCTTTTTGCAATTTCACTTCTAATAAATCCTGATGCTTTTTTTAAATTTGTAAAAGTTGTTTTTATATTCTTAGAATTTAAAATACTTACATATACTTTTGCATATTTTAAATCTGGTGTAATTTTAGTTTTAGTTACACTTATTAATCCTGTTATATTAGGATTTTTTATTTCATAATTTATAATATAACTAATTTCTTTTTTTAATTCCTCGTCTATTCTTCCTAAACGATTATTATTTTTCCCTGCCATTTAGATTTTCCTTTCCTGTATTTGGTCTATATTTATGTCTCATTAAGTATTCTCTAGTTTTTCTTGCTTGTTCTTCTGTTGTTGGTGAACCTGCTTGCATTCTTTTATAAAATTCTTTCATTGCTTTATGATCTGCCATTTTTAACTACTCCTTATTTTTTTATTTCTTCCATTACAAATATTTCAAGTGTATCTCCTTCTTGTATATCATTGAAGTCTTCGATTTGAAGTCCGCATTCATAACCTGCTGCAACTTCCTTTACATCATCCTTAAATCTCTTAAGTGATGCAAGTTTTCCTTCATGTATTACTACATTATCTCTTATTACTCTTACATCTGCATTTCTTGTAATTTTACCATCTAATACATAGCATCCTGCAATTGTACCTAGGCTACTAACTTTAAATGTTTGTCTTATCTCTGCATTTCCTATTACTTTTTCTTCAAATGTAGGATCTAGCATTCCTTTCATAGCTGCTTCAACATCTTCTATAGCTTTATATATTACAGAATATTGCTTAATTTCAATTCCCTCTTTTTGAGCCATATCTTTTGCTATTGATTCAGGTCTTACATTAAATGCTATAATTATTGCATTTGCAACTTTTGCAAGTGTAACATCTGACTCAGTAACTCCACCAACATTTGAGTGAATTACTTTTACTTGAACTTCATCATTTGAAATTTTTTCCAAACTACTTGTTACAGCTTCCACTGATCCTTGTACATCTGCTTTTACGATCAAGTTTAATTGTTTTAATTTGTTCTTTTCAATTTGTGAGAATAGATCATTTAATGTAACTTTTGATGTTGCATTTATTGATTTTTCTCTTTCTTGACGTTTTCTCTTTTCGATTAAATGCTTTGCTGTTTTTTCGTCTTCTACTTCATAGAAAGTTTCTCCAGCTTCTGGTACTTCTGTTAAACCTATTATTTCAACTGGAGTAGATGGTCCTGCTTTTTTAACTTTCTTTCTCTTATCATTTACCATTGCTCTAATTCTACCTATAACAGAACCCACAACAATAGTATCTCCTACATCCAAAGTTCCTCTTTGTACAAGCATTGTAGCAATTGGTCCTCTTGTTTTATCAAGTCTTGCCTCAATTACAACACCTTTTGCTTGTTTATTAGGGTTAGCTTTTAACTCTTGTACATCTGCAACTAATAGTACCATCTCTAAAAGTTCGTCAATATTTATTCTCTTTTTAGCAGATATTTCAACAAATACAGTGTTTCCTCCCCATTCTTCTGGAACTAAATCATATTTCATTAATTCTTGTTTTACTTTTTCAGGGTTTGCACCTTCTACATCTATTTTGTTTATTGCAACAATAATAGGTATATTTGCATTTTTTGCATGGTTTATAGCTTCTATTGTTTGAGGCATTACACCATCATTTGCTGCAACTACAAGTATTGCTACGTCTGTTACTTGTGCTCCTCTGGCTCTCATTGCTGTAAAAGCTTCGTGTCCTGGTGTATCTAAAAATGTTATTTCTCTTCCATTTACTTCAACTTTGTATGCACCTATATGCTGTGTTATTCCTCCAGCTTCACCTTCAATAACATTTGTTGACCTAACAGCATCAAGTAAAGATGTTTTTCCATGGTCTACGTGTCCCATAACTACTACTACTGGTGGTCTTGGTTTTAGATCTTCTGGTCTATCCTCAGAATCATCAAATAGTATATCTTCTTCTGTGATAACTTCCTTTTTATTTGCTGTTATTCCAAATTCTTGTGCTATAAGGAAAGCAGTATCAAAGTCAACTTCATTATTTACTGTTGCCATTATTCCGTAATCTAATAATTTTTTAATAATATCTCCTGTTGTTTTCTTCATTTCCTGTGCTAAATCTTTTACAGTTATTGACTCAGGAATAGTTATTTCTGTTAATTTAAATATTTTTTGCTTTGTTCTTTCTTCTTCTGGATTATTCTTTTTCTTTCCTCTTTTTCCTCTTACAGTTGTTAAATCATAGTAATCTAACATTCCACCTTCTGGGTCAGAGAACATATTTGATAATCTGTTTTCTTGTTTTAGATTCTTTAACTTACCAGAATCGAAATTTTCGTCTCTTCTAGATTTTGTATTTCTTCTTTGTCTATTTTCATCTTGCATATTTTTATTATTTCTTTGTTTGCCCATACCTCTATTGTATTCTCTTGTATTTTCCTTTTCTCCTAGATCTTGGGCCATAATATTTTTGATATTCTTTTCTATTCCTTTTTCATCAAGAGTTCTTCTATTGTTGTTTCTATCATTATTATTATTTTGTCTATTTCCGAAGTTGTTTCTATTTTGATATCTATTATTTTTGTCAAAGCTATTGCGATTATTGTTATATTCTCCATTATTATGTCTGTGATTATTATCACCAAAATTTCTCTTATTATTTTCAAATTTTGGCTTGTTTGAATAGTTTTTATTTTGCACTTGTTCTGTATTAGGTTTTTTATCTTGTTTTAATTCTTCTTTATTTTCTTGTACTTCTACTTCTTTGTTAGGTTCTTCATGAACTTCTTCTTTCTTTTTAGGCTCTTCCTTTTTAGTCTTAGAAGGGAATCCAAATAATTCACTTGCTGTCATTGGTTTTGTTGGTTTATTTCTATAAACGATATTGTATTCTTTGTTTTTATTTCTCTCAACAAATCCAATATCTTTTCTAGCTTTTTGTTCTCTTTCCTTTTTTTCTTGCTCTCTTCTTGCTATTTCTTCATCAGAAATAATAACCTCTCTTCTAATTATTACAGGTGTACTATTTGCCTTTTCTTTTTTAGGTTCTTCTTGTTTTTGGGTTTGTATATTATTTTTTTCTGATTTTTTATTTGCCATTTCTTTTTCTATTCTTTTTACATCTTTATCATCTATTATGCTTAGATGGCTTTTTACTTCTATTCCTAATTTAGTTGCTAAATCTAGAATTTCCTTACTTGATTTATTTAATTTCTTTGCTAATTCGTGTATTTTTATTTTTTCCATAGCAAATCACCCCCGTTTAATTTTTTTATTATCCCTTCTGAAAAATTATTATCTGTTATTCCTATTATTGCTCTATTCTTCTTTCCAATAGCATTACTTAAATTTTCTATTGTACTAAATTCTATTACTTCTATCATATTAGTAGTACAAACATATCTAATATTTTTCTTTGTTTTATCTGATGCATCTTGTGCTAATATTACTAATTTTATTTTATGTTTATTTATTCCTTCTATTACTGCATCATTACCTGATATTATTTTTCCGAGCTTTTGCTCCGAAGTCCTAACATTCCTAAAATATTTTCTTTATCTGTCAAAAATTACACCTCTTAATTCGTTATATTTTTCATAACTAACATTTGTTTTTAAGGCTCTTCCTAGCCTTTTAGTTTTAAGCATATTTTCAAAGCATTCTATATTTTTACAAATATATGCTCCTCTTCCTTCTAATTTTTTGTCAAAATCAACAACGATATCAGAATTATTTGTTCTTACAATTCTAATAAGATTATCTTTGTGAAATTTATTTCTGCATCCTATACATGTTCTTGTTTCTTTACTATTCTTCATTATCTTCCTCTACTATTTCTTCTGCACTTAATTCTTCTTGTTCTTCTTGCATTTTTGTTAACATTTCTCTAAATTGAGATTCTGATTTTATATCAATCTTCCATCCTGTAAGTCTAGCTGCAAGTCTTGCATTTTGTCCTGCTTTTCCGATTGCAAGTGATAATTGATCATCTGGAACTATTACTCTTGCAGATTTTTCATCTTCTATATCTACTGCCATTACTCTTGCAGGAAGTAAAGCTGAAGATATAAATATTGCTGGATCTTCATCCCACTCAATAACATCTATTTTTTCTCCATTAAGCTCATTAATTATATTTTGAATTCTTACACCTTTTTGTCCTACACAAGAACCTACTGGATCTATGTTCTCATTAGAAGCATGAACTGCAACTTTGCATCTATTACCTGGATCTCTTGATACACTTTTTACTTCTATTAATCCTTCATATATCTCTGGTATTTCAAATTCAAATAATTTTTTTACAAAATCTCCTGCTGTTCTTGAAACTATAACTTGCGGTGCACCTTTATTTCCTCTTACTACATCAAGAACATAAGCTTTTACTTTATCATTTACTTTGTACTTCTCTGTTGGTATTTGTTCTTTTGCAGGCATTATTCCTTCTAGTTTTCCTAAATCTAAGATTACAACACCTGTATCTGCTTTTTGAACTATTCCAGAAACTATTTCGCCTTTTCTCTCGTTGAACTCTCCAAATACTATGTCTCTTTCAGCTTCTCTTAATTTTTGTATAATAACTTGTTTTGCTGTTTGAGCAGCTATTCTTCCAAAGTTTCTAGGATTTATTTCAACATCAACAGTATCTCCTACTTTAAGTTTTTTATTTATCTTAACAGCCTCAGTTTTGCTTATCTGCAAAACTGGATTTTCAACTGCTGTCACTACTTCTTTTACAGAGTAAATATGTGTCTCTCCTGTTTGTTTATCTATAACAATTTTTGCATTTTCACTATCTTTGTAATTATTTTTGTATGCTACCATTAAAGCTGATTCTATCTGCTCAATTAAATATTCCTTTTTTATTCCTCTCTCTTTTTCTAATGTTTCTAGTGCAATTTGTAATTCATTATTATCAATGGCTTTCATTTTTTTAATCAATCCTTTCTTTACCAATTATATTTTGTTTTTATTTGTGCTATTTGATTTCTCTCTATTTCTTTTTCTTCTTTTTCATTTTGTATATAAATTTTATTTTCATCAAATTTTATAAGAGTGCCTTGTAAAATTTTTGAATTATCTAATGTTTTAAATAACTTTACTTCTATTTCTTTTCCTATGTTTTGTTCTAAATGTTTATTCTTTCTTATAACTCTTTCTATTCCAGGTGAAGAAACTTCTAAAAAATATTGTTCTTTTATATAGTCTGCTTCATCTAGAACATCATTTATTGCATTTGATACTTTCTCGCAGTCATTTAAATCTATTCCAGTTTCTTTATCTATATATATTCTTAAAAAATAATCTTTTCCGTTCTTTTACATATTCTACATCATATAAGTCATAGCCTAAATCTCTAATATATGGAGTTATTAGATCTTCGACCTTTGTTTCTATATTTGCCAAGCGTTTATCACCTCTTTCCACAAATAAAGAGTGGAATTTGCTTCCACTCTTCTAGTCTCATATTTAGCATAATTATTATATACTGTATTTACAGTAATGTCAATACTTTTTGTTAATTTTTTAGTACATTCCTTCCATTCCTGCACCTGCTTGTTCATTATGTCCATGTCCGCATCCACAGTTTTCTTCTTTTTTATCTGTTACGATGCTTTCTGTTGTAAGTACCATAGATGCAATACTTGAAGCATTTTGTAAAGCACTTCTTGTAACCTTGGTTGGATCTACAATTCCTACTTTTTTCATATCTACATAGTCTTCTTCGCTTGCATCAAATCCAAATCCTTCTGCACTTGTTTTAACTTTTTCTACAACTACAGATGGTTCTAATCCTGCATTTAAAACTATTTGTCTCATTGGTTCTTCTAGTGCTGCAAGAACTATTTTTCCACCTAGTTTTTCGTCTTCTTTTAAGCCTTTTACTACTTCTTCTACCTTAGGAATAATATTTATATATGCTGTTCCTCCTCCTGCAACTATTCCCTCTTCAACTGCTGCTTTTGTTGCGGCTAGTGCATCTTCTATTCTTAGTTTCTTTTCCTTCATTTCTATTTCTGTTGCAGCACCAACCTCGATTACAGCAACACCACCTGCAAGTTTTGCAAGTCTTTCTTGTAATTTTTCTTTGTCAAATTGGCTCAAAGTATCTTCTAATTGTTTCTTGATTTGATTTATTCTAGCTTGTAATTTTTCTTTATCTCCTGCTCCATCTACTATTACAGTATTTTCTTTTTGAACTTTTACTTGTCTTGCTCTACCTAATTGATCTATTGTTACATCTTTTAATTCTAATCCTAGATCAGATGTAATAACTTCTCCACCTGTTAAAATTGCTATATCTTCTAGCATTTCTTTTCTTCTATCTCCATATCCAGGAGCTTTTACTGCTACTACATTTAATACTCCTCTTAATTTGTTTAATATTAATGTAGATAATGCTTCATTTTCGATATCGTCAGCAATTATTAAAAGTTTTCCAGAGTTTTGCATTAATGTTTCTAGTAATGGTAAAATTTCTTGGATATTGCTTATTTTTTTGTCTGTAATTAATATATATGGTGTGTCAAATACTGCTTCCATTTTTTCTGTATCTGTTACCATATATGGAGAAACATATCCTTTATCAAATTGCATTCCTTCTACTACATCAACTTTAGTTTCTGAAGTTTTGCTTTCTTCTAGTGTTATAACTCCATCTTTTGAAACTTTTTCCATTGCATCTGCAATAAGTTCTCCGATTTCAGTATTGTTTGCAGAAATACTTGCAACTCTTGCTATGTCTTCTTTTCCATTAACTGGTGAACTAATTTTCTTTAAAGCTGAAACTGCTACATTTACAGTTTTATCCATTCCTCTTTTTATAGCCATTGGGTCTCCACCAGCAGCAACATTTTTAACTCCTTCTTTTATCATTTTTTGAGCTAAAACAGTAGCTGTTGTTGTTCCATCTCCTGCTATATCGTTTGTTTTTGTAGAAACTTCTTTTACAAGTCTTGCTCCCATATTTTCATAAGGATCGTCTAATTCTATATCTTTTGCAATTGTTACTCCATCGTTTGTTATAAGTGGAGCACCAAAGCTTTTATCTAATACAACATTTCTTCCCTTTGGTCCTAATGTAACTTTTACAGTATCTGCTAGTTTATTAACACCCTCTAATAATTTTTTTCTGGCATCTTCGCCATAAAGAATAGTTTTTGCCATTTTTATCATATCCTTTCTAAACTATTTTAGCAAGAATATCTGATTGTTTAACAATGATATATTCTTCGCCTTCATATTTTATTTCAGTACCTGAATATTTGCTTACAATTACTTTATCTTTTTCTTTGATGTACATTTCAACCATTTCTCCATCTACTTTACCACCTGGTCCTACTGCAACAACTTCTGCAATTTGTGGTTTTTCTTTTGAGTTTGCTGAAAGAATTATACCACTTTTAGTTGTATCTTCGCTTTCACACATTTTGATCAAAACTTTGTCACACAATGGTTTAATCATTTTACATACCTCCTTTGATTAGCACTCGTTATTTCCGACTGCTAATATAATTTACACCTTTTTAATATTATTGTCAATAGAATTTACAAAAATTTCATAATTTTTTATGCTTGATTAATACAATTTATATCTAATTAGTATAAAATAAGCTAAATTTGATATAAGTTTTATATTTATTGAACCTTTATCTATAATATTCAGGCAAAATAAAAAAGCTCCTTAAACAGGAGCTAAAAATTTATCTTTTACATTTCTTTGCAGCTTCTACAAGTCCTACGAATAAAGGCTGAGGTCTGTCAGGCCTTGACTTAAACTCTGGATGGAATTGTCCTGCAATAAAATATGGATGTTTTGTATATTCTACCATCTCAACAAGTAATCCATCTGGTGATGTTCCAGAAATCATTAAACCTTTTTCTTCTATCATTTCTCTATAATTATTATTAAACTCATATCTATGTCTGTGTCTTTCTGAAATTTCTTTTTTGCCATATAATTTTTGAGCTAAGCTTCCATCTTTAAGTACACAAGGATATGCGCCAAGTCTCATTGTTCCACCTTTTTTTGATACATTTTTTTGCGTATCCATTATATGTATAACTGGATGTTTGCAGTTTGGACTAAACTCTTCTGAATCTACATCTTCAAGTCCACAAACATTTCTTATAAACTCAACAACTGCCATTTGCATTCCAAGACATATTCCAAGGAAAGGAATATTATTCTCTCTTACATATTTTATAGCATGTATTTTTCCTTCTATTCCTCTGTTTCCAAAGCCTCCAGGAACTACTATACCTTGAACATCTCCTAGTATTGCATCTACATTTTCTTCTGTTACTGTTTCTGAATCTACATATTTTATATCTACATTTACATTATTTGCATATCCACCGTGTCTTAGACTTTCTGCAACAGAAAGATATGAATCTTCCAATCTAACATATTTTCCAACTATTGCAATTTTAACTGTGTCATTTCCTATACTTCTAATATGATCTATCATTTCTTGCCATTTTTCGTTATGTGGTTTATTTTTCTCCAAATTTAAATGCTTGCAAACTGCATCTGCCAATCCCTCTTCTTCTAGCATTAGTGGTACAGCATATAGATTATCTGCTGTTAAGTTTTGAATTACACATTCTTTTCTAACATTACAGAATAATGCTATTTTTGCTTTCATTTCGTCAGTCATTTCTGCTTCACTTCTGCAAACTAATATATCTGGTTTTATTCCATAAGATTGTAACTCTTTTACAGAGTGCTGAGTTGGTTTTGATTTTAGCTCATTTGAACCATATATATATGGAAGTAAAGTTACATGTATATATATAACATCTTCTTTTGCTTTTTCTAGTCCTATTTGTCTTATTGCCTCAATAAAAGCTACTCCTTCCATATCTCCAACTGTTCCACCAAGCTCTGTTATAACTATATCTACATCTGTATTTTCAAAACTATAAATTTTATCTTTTATCTCATTTGTAATATGAGGAATTACTTGTACTGTTTTTCCTAGGTAATCTCCTCTTCTTTCCTTTTCTATTACGCTTTGATATATCTTACCTGATGTTACAGAAGAATTTTTAGTTAAACTTTCGTCAGTAAATCTTTCATAATGTCCTAAATCTAAGTCTGTTTCTGCTCCATCATCTGTTACAAAAACTTCACCATGTTCATAAGGACTCATTGTTCCTGGATCTACATTTATATATGGATCAAACTTTTGGTTTGCTACCTTATATCCTCTATTTTTAAGTAATCTTCCGAAGTGATGCTGCGGTTATTCCTTTTCCTAAACCTGATACAACTCCACCTGTTACAAATATAAATTTTTTGTTCATTTCAGCCTCCATAACCAAAAAAAATAGATTAAAATTTTTACCACCTTAAAAAAGGGGTTTTTTTTTAATCTACTTTTTAATGTTAACACTTTTTTCTAAAAAAATCAACATATTTTTTAAATTTTCTTAAATAAAATCAAAAAGAGATAATATTATTTATATAAATATTATCCCTTTCTAGTCTATAAAGAATATTCTTTTTTAAGTTCTTCTATTGCAAGGTTATATTCTTCATCATTTGGTGCTTTCCCATGCCAACCAACCTGATCTTCCATAAAAGATACACCTTTGCCTTTTATAGTTTTTGCAATTATTGCAGTAGGTTTGCCTTTGGTTTGTTTAGCTAAATTAAATGCCTTTATTATTTCTTCAATATTATGTCCATCTATATTTATTACATTAAATCCAAAACTTTTAAATTTGCTATCTATTGGATAAGGATTCATTACTTTATCAACTGTTCCATCTATTTGTAAATTGTTATTGTCAACAATTACGCATAAATTGTCTAGTTTATAATGACAAGATGTCATTGCAGCTTCCCAAACTTGGCCTTCTTGCAATTCTCCATCTCCAAGAAGACAATATACTCTTATTCCACTGCTATTTAGCTTTGAGCTCATTGCAATTCCATTTGCGATAGAAAGTCCTTGTCCGAAGTGATCCAGTATTCATATCAACTCCGGGTACTTTATTCATATCTGGATGTCCTTGTAAATTGCTATCTATATGTCTTAAATTTGATAACTCTTTTTTATCAAAATATCCACGATTTGCAAGAACACTATAAAGTGCAGGTGCTGCATGTCCCTTTGATAAAATAAATCTATCTCTTGCTCCATCTCTTGGTTTTTCTGGATCTATATGCATTTGGTTAAAATATAGTACAGTTAAAATATCTGCACAAGAAAGTGAACCACCAGGGTGTCCAGATTTTGCTCCGTGCACAGCTTCAATGATTCCTATTCTTACATCAGTTGCCTTATTTTTTAACTCTTGAACATCAGTAATTTTCAAACCTTTGTCCTCCTTCTATTTTGTTCCAAATATTCTGTCTCCTGCATCTCCTAGTCCTGGAACTATGTAACCTACATCATTTAAATGTTCATCTATTGTAGCACAATAAATTTGAACATCTGGATGTACTTCTTGCATTTTCTTTAATCCTTCTGGTGCTGCAATAATGCTTAAAAATTTTAAGTTTTTAACTCCATCTTCTTTAAGTAAAGTTATAGCATCTATTCCAGATCCACCTGTTGCAAGCATTGGGTCTATAATTATTACTTGCTTGTCTTCTATTCCCTTTGGCATTTTATAGTAATATCTAACAGGTTTTAATGTTTCTTCATTTCTATAAAGTCCAATATGTCCAATTTTTGCATTTGGTATCATTTTTACAATTCCGTCTATCATACCTGTTCCTGCTCTTAATATTGGTACAAATACATAATCATTTTCATCTAACATTTTTGCTTTTGTTTTTGTTATAGGGGTTTCTATTTCTACCTCTTTTAGTTTTGCATCTTTCATTGCCTCATAACATAAAAACAATGTTATTTCTGAAATTAATTCTCTAAATTCTTTTGTTCCTGTTCTCTTATCCCTTAATATTGCTAATTTGTGTTCAATTAATGGATGATTTAATTTAATTGGTTCCATATTTTTTCTCCCTTCTTTTATTACAACCTTATTATCCATAATAAGATAATAGCTATACCAACAATTACTCTATATATTGCAAAACCTTTAAAGCTACCTTTCTTTAAGTAATTCATTAAAAATTTAATTACAAGTACTCCTACAACAAAGCTTGCTAAAATTCCTACGAAAAATGGAATACTTACAACAAAATCTTTAAGTTTATATAAAGTTGCTCCAGCAACAATTGGTGTTGAAAGTAAAAATGAATATTTTGCGACAGATTTTCTCTTGATTCCAAGTAATCTACCAGTTGTCATTGTTACTCCTGAACGTGATACACCAGGAATAAATGCTAATGCTTGAGATAATCCTATCAAAAACGTTTGTTTAAATGTCATATCTTTATATTCTACTTCTGACTTTGAGTGTTTATCAACAACATATAAAATAATTCCCATTACAATTAGTGCAATACCTATAATGATTGGTGTTGTTAATGCATCTTCTAAAAATTTATCTAATAAAAATCCTATTGCTCCTCCTGGAATAGTTGCTATTACTAAATACCAGAACATTTTTCCTTCAAAAGTCTTTTCTTTTTTTACAACTTGTTTATATCCACCTACAATTAATTTTATCCAATCTTTAAAGAAGAATAAAACTATTGCAAGTAAAGTTCCTGCATGAAGTGCAACATCAAATGCTTCAAATGCTTCATTGAATGTTGCAGAGTTAGTCCAGCCTAGTACCCATGGTATTATGTAAAGGTGTGCTGAACTAGAAATTGGTAATAATTCTGTTAATCCTTGTACAATTCCTAAAATAAGTGCTTGTAAAATTGACATTTTAATCTCTCCTATCTTTCCTTTTGATTTTCATTTTCGTTTTGCAAATCTTCATATGCTTTCATACTTGGTTTTAATTTATGCATATTCAATTTTCCAACAATGTTATAGGTTTTATCTAGATGTTCTTTTGCTTTTAGCTCTTTTTTGCTATGTTTTGTTTTCCTTGGTTTTATATCTTCTTCATCAATAACTGGCATCTGGAATTTACTCTTAACTGGGATAAATATTGGTTCTTGATTTGCAATTTTTATATAGTTATTATCAAGCTCAATTGCAAGATTTACAAACTTAACTGCATTATCATGATCACCTCTTAACATATATATTTTTCCAAGTTTATAATATGCATCTGGTTCTTGATCCTTATCTTCTAATGCTTTTGTAAAGTATTTTTCTGCTTCTTCCAAATCCATTTCAATTAAATTAATTTGTCCCAAACTGTAATATGCATGATAAAGCAAACTATTTATAGTTGCTGCTTTTTCATAGCAAACCTTCGCATTTTGAAAATCATTTAACATTGTATATACTATACCCATATTATAATATAAGTCATAATCATTTGGTGCATATTTAAGTCCATTTGTATATACGTTTAATGCTTCTTTATACCTTTCTTGTGTGCACAAAATATCTCCAAGTAACATTGTTGCATTTCTATATTCTGGTTTTTTACTAAGGAGTGTATTTAGCATAACAATCGCATCATCAGGCTTATTTAGTTCATTTAGCAAATATGATATTTTATAATATGAATCATAGTCTTTTTTATTTAAATCAACAGCTTTTACATATTCGTCAATAGCTTTTCTCATTCCGCCTTCTTTTTCGTATACTTCTCCAAGCATTCTATGTGCTGAATAGCTATCTGAATATTTTTCTATAAGTGATAATAATATATCTTTGCTCTTCTTAGTATTTCCGCATAAAGGCATAAAATTTTGCTAATGCTATAAATATAAATTCTGAAAAATTTTTCCCTTTATGCTCTATATACATAATGATTATTGGAATAACTATTGATAATATATATACTAATATTTTTACAAAAATATTATAATTTAATCTAAATATGATTTCTACAAAACTAATTGTTATTCCCAAAGCTTGAAGCACTAGTATTGCTATATATGCAGAATCTATTTTTTTAATCATTTTAAAAAACATTGCTATAAATAGATAAAATGCTAGAATACTGAATATAATTTTTTCTACAAGCATAACTTTTCCTCCTTATCTTTTATCTATTTTCTCCTACTTATTTTATCCTATTTTTTGGTAAAAGTCTACAATATTTTTAAAATATTTTTAAATGGTTTAAAAAGATTGATTTTTGTTATGAAAAAATAGATAGAAGTTTTAATTAAATGATTTTTAAACTTCTATCTATTTACCAATTTGCTATATATATAACATTGCTTTACTGCAATTTCCAGCCCGTGGTCCCATCATATTCAGATGTCGTATCAATCGCATCTTTCTTAAGCACAACTACAGGACGCACAGTTTTCCTTTCATAATAGTCGCCGAGACCAATACCCTTTCCCTGAGACTCGAACATATAATTGAAGTAATTGGTAAACTTCCCGTTGACGCGCAATCCCAAACCGAAAATCCGAACAGAAACACAAATGAGATGAACCTCGTGAGGCCAAGTAATACGATGGGTCCTTCGTTAAACACCCTTTGACACCACACGTATCCGGAATATACCCATCACTGTAAGAATAGGCGGTGTAAATCAGATCTCCTCTCGGCTCCACATCCGTAGCATCATAAGAGCAACCACTCTCAACCATCATTGTTGGATACTCAACTTGTCTATTTAAAATGTTATTTTTTCCATAATTTTCGTTTAACTCATTAAATGTGGTTGTAACCTTTCCCTCAGAGTCTTTTTCTGCACCTACTTTTGCTAGTTTATTTACATCCTCTATTGTTATACTTCTTGCTCCCGTGCCTGTTAATGTTCTTGTCTCTTCATCAAATGGTCCTCCTACTTTATATGTGGTCATTAAGTTCGTATCTGCTCCAAATCCGTGTCCATATACAGAACAAGCTTTGTGTAATTGTTCTTCTGCGTATAAATATCCTACTGCTCCTTTTAAATAAAATTCTTCGTTGTTATCTGTTTTTACTGATTTTTCTGACAAAAGTGTTACTGCTCCTGTGCTTTCATTTATATCTAAAATTACCCACTTTAAGTCACTCTGTGCTGTAAACATCTGACCTCTATCTGTTCCGTCGTCTCCTTCACTTAAATATCCACTTCCACTTATCGTTCCTGATCCTTGATATGATGTATAAGTTAGTAAATTTTCTGCAACTGGTTTTGTTCCATCTTTATCTAATACTGTCGGATTATATGCTACATATTGTCCTAATTCAAGTTTTGTTAAATCTGTTGGTGGTTCGTTTGATTCTGAGCCACCTCCTAATTTTGAACTTAGAACAGAATTTATTGATGCCCATCTGCTTTCAAATTCGCTTAATGTAGTATTCTCTAAATTTGATTGATCAATGTACTTTGCAGCTGCATCACTTGACCAACCTATTATATTGCCTTGTGTTACAGCTGTAATTGAAACTGCTGCTAAGATAACTAAGATGATTATTGTGATTATGAGTGCTATTAATGTAATACCTTCGTTTTTTTTCATAAGTACCTTACCATTCCTTTCTTGCCTTCGCTACGCTTAGTCTGCGAAAGGCACAAAATTTAATTAAA